>DATLZJ010000535.1:0-7230 GCA_035574055.1 Caldilineaceae bacterium | reverse complement strand
GGCTGCCGCGCACCCCGCGCCGCCGGCGAATGTCGCAGAAAAGGTCAACCTGCGCCGCCTGGAGCGCGTCAAAGAACTCCTGCTCGGTGTAGCCATAGACGCCGATGGTGACAATGCGCGGACCAGTGACCGTCTGGGGGTCAGTCATAGGGGAGAGTCCTTTTCGGTTAGTCCAATTCCTCTATTACGACCGTGCCATCCCGTAAAGCAAAGCCAAGGAATCCGAGGAAAATCCCTATATTTTCGATTTGTCCGGTGATCCTCAGACGCTGTCCGATGCTGTAACGAAGAGCATCTTCCGGCGTTCCAAAATAGACGTATACGCCACAGATTTCTACCACATCCTCTGCTTCACGCATTACAGTGATCTTGTAGGCTGGGCTCCAAAAGTCAGACTCGGCATCTACGAGGCTTACAATGCCATCCCACTTGACCAGCCACTTTCCGATGACGCGATTGCGCCGGAGCTCCAAGAACTCCTCCGTTGACCCCTCCCGCCAGACTTGCAGAATCTCCTCGCAGGACGCCGCTTGCGGCAAGTCGGAGGGGAGCGCCACCGTCGGGGTGGGGGATGGCGTGAATGTAGGCGCTGGAGTCGGCGTAGATGTTGGCGTCTGTGTTGGGGATGGTGCGGGCGTGGGTGTACTCGTCGGGATAGGCGTAGCCGGTTGCTCAAGCCCAACGAATTCTTCTAGCGCGCGGATGCGCCCGGCAAGCTCTCCATTGAGATCTCGCTGCCGCGCGACCGCCGTTTCCAGCGCTGCCACCCGCGCCGTGAGACTCTCAGTGGACTGTGGTTCAACGACGGGGCTGCCGGTCAGCCCAAGCAGCGCAATGGCTACCAGCAGAAGGCCACCATAGAGCAAAGGCTTCCTGTTCATCGCCGTACCTCAAGTCACTCCGCCTAGCTCATAGCCCCGTCGGGCTTTCAATCACCGGCAGATTCTCCGGCGCGTTATCCACTAGCCACGCAGCGATCCACTCCCCTGAGCGAAGCTTATACCAGGTTCCATCCGGATTCTGCGCCACCAGGTCCAGCGGCTGTCCTGTAAATACCCGGCCCTCGATACTACAACTGGTAGACGGGCAGCTACGCAGATTGGCGTTCCGATTGGCGACAGCGCCGGCCGCAAACTCCATATTTGCGACAAACGCGTCGAGAAGCTGCCAGTCTGCCTCAGTAAAGAGGTTCTCAGCGCCGATATTCATCAGAACCAAACCACATGAGTTGGCTGTGCTGCAATCGTAGAAAACAAATATGGCTCGTGCGCCAAAGCCACTCTCATCGGTTGCGGTGAACTCCAAGGCCAATGCCTCATGCCCGGCCAGAGAGACTTCCATGGTAGAAACAAGTTGGGAGTCGCCCGTGTTGCCCAGCATTTCCTCTTGGAATTCCTTCAGCCAGGTCTCGTCGCTACGCAGGTTCTGTGCCAAATCGGGTGGAAGGTCCCAGTATAATCCCAAGGCCTGGCCGGTTTTGGGCAGCGAGAAGCCTAGACTCCCGGGTTCATCTTCATTGAGTATCCAATCCGGGTCGCGCCGGTAGGTCAGCCGGTTGTCAGATGACTTCGCCAGCTCCCAGGTATCTGTATAGACCAGCGTAGGCGTAGGCGCCGGCGTAGGGGGTGAAGCGTCTGTCATGATCCCCACCGCTATCTCAAGTTCTGCCAGGCGCGCCTCCAACTGGCTAGAGATCGCCGCCTGTTCTGCAACCACGGTCTCTAGCGCATCAACGCGTTCAACCAAAGTCGTTACGTTTTGTGGCTGCGGTACTGGGCTGGCGACAAAACCGGCCACGATCACAACGGCGACCAGACCAGCCAACAGATGTGGGAAACGTATGCGTTGCATTGGTCAATGCTCCTTCCCTGCCGCTTGGCTCATGCACTTTACCCTCAAGGTTTCCCCATCGTACACCCGCCCAAAAGCTCTCTTCCGCCCATCGCTGTACTGCCGTAGCCAGGCAGCCGCGCCAAACACGAGCAGCGCGCTCACCTGGGTATCCGTGCGCTTCCAGCTCTGCATACGGGGGAAATCCTTAATAACTAACCAGATGGCTCAGTCTCGTAGATAGACGGACAGAAAACGGCTGATCCCTTACCTGCTATACAACCGTATCCTGATGGCTCAATGCGAGCAAATGTAGAGAGCGCTACGGGTTACACAACAGCGAATTGGGTGGATTGAATCAACAGGGCATTGCTGCGGAGCGACTCAGTCTCTAGCCATACCCGTGAAGTTCAGACGGATCGGCTAGAGCCTAATCGGATTATACACGAATCTGCCCCGTTTGGCTAGAACATGGGAAAAAGGCCTACTCGGAATCCAACGCCCGGCGGGGCAGTCATGAAGCGCCCCCTCGAATGTGGCTTCAGTGGGTTCTGCGGTCAGCCGGACTCGTCCTCGTCATTCTCGTCGCCCTCACCGCCGTCGCCGGCGGGTTGGGGCCGATAACGCTTGCGGGAGGTGAAGGCCGGGTCGCCAAAGAGTGACAATTGCCCGCCCGTCAACGCCTGCATCACCTCGTCCTGCTCTTTGAGCGCGCCGTTCTCGTCAATATGCACCACCGGGATCTCCAGCGCGGCCAGCGAGACGCCGATAAGCTTGCTGCGGTGGCACGCTTCCGGCCTGCCCTCGCTGCACATCAAGACGACACGCTGCTGCTGGGCAAAGGCCGTCTGGAGCCGCTCAATTCCCCGGCGATAGAAGGGCCGGCGCTTGACTTCCTCATAATCTACCTTGCCGCCGGTGTAGCAGGTCGGGTCATCGGGTCGCCCGCCCAGCGCATCACCCCAAAAGAGGTAACGAATGCCCTGCGCCTGGAGCACGCGAGCCAGCGCCTCCTTAGAGAATTCCGGCTTATGGCGCGAGTAGGGCGCCGAGCGCACATCCACCAGATAGGCGATCCGGTATTGGGCAAGGACGGCGATGAACTCCTCGATGGAGCGCCCACCGTAGCCGATGGTGTAGATGGGGATCACATCAGCAGAACCGGTCATAGCAACACTAGCGGCGTTCGGTGGGGCTTTCCAGCACAGCGCGGGACGGCGCCAGGACGACCCCCTGGGCGATAAGCCACTCGACGGCTTCACAGACTGCCTGGAGCGAACTGTAACGGGGCCGGTAGTCCAGCAGCCGCTGGGCCTTGGCGATGCTGCAATTAGGGCTGTGGGCAATGTGGTCCCAAGTCGCTTGCGCCTCCTCCGGCCTCACCGTCTCTTTCCATCGCTCCCAGGGCAGATACGAGAGGTTGGCCGGTTGGCCGAACCAGGCCGCCATGCGCTCGGCATAGCCGCGCAGGCTCAGGGCCTGGGGCGAGACCACATGGAAGCTCTCGCCGACCGCGCTGCTCCAGTGGGCCATCGCCTGCATAAAGGCTTGGGCTACATCGTCGGCGTGGACGTGATGCACCGTCTCCAGCCCCAGGTTGGGCAAGACCACCTCCTCGCCGCGCGCCAGCCGGCTAAAGACTTGTGGGTTGAAATGGCCCGCAGGGTTGAGCGGCCGCCAGCCGGGGCCGACGATGTGGCCGGGGTGAAGCACAGTGGCCGGGAAATTGCCCCGCCGCGCCTCGTCCAGCAAGTAACGCTCGATGGCGGCCTTTTGGATGCCATACTCGCCAAAGGGGCGGCGCACTTCCTCTTCGGTCGTCGGGGCCTGCACGGTGGGACCGTGGACCCAGATGGTGCCGCAGTGGAGGAAGTGCTGCACCTGGCCGCGCAGCGCCTCGACCAGATGGCGGGCGCTCTCCAGCGTAAAGCAGATCAGGTCTATGACCACATCCGGGCGCAGGTCGCGCACCTGCGGGCCGAAGATGCCCTCCTGCTCGGCTGCGGCGCGGTCCACCGTCACCTGCTGGACCTGCGCCCAGGCCGCGTGGGGTGTATACGGGGCCTGCCGGCCGCGGCTTAAGTTGATCACCTCATGGCCCGCCTCGACCAGCCGCGGGATCAAATAGGTGCCAATATGCCCCCTTCCCCCGATTACCAAGACTCGCATACGCTCCCCTCCTTTGCCCACAACGGCACAGCCTCATGCAAGATTTGTTCCCGGAGATAGGGGGAAAGCCCGTTTTCCGTAACCACATCCACCTTCCGGCCAAGCAGGGCCTCCAGCTCAATGATCAGCCCCGCCGGGAACCAGGGACTTGTCTGCGGCCCCTTGACCACCAGCAGATCAATATCGCTGCCGGGGCCAGCCTCACCGCGCGCGACTGAACCAAAGAGACGGACCTTTTGGGCGCCATGTTACGCGGCAACGCGGCGAATGATCTCCCGCTCGTCGTCGGTCAACCCGCTCGAAATCATGCGCTTTGACAGATGATGTTGTGATTTGCGCTTCATGGTAACGTCTGCCTTCGTCCCCCATACGAATGGGACACTGCCCACCAGCCCACACCTCATCGGTATGCTATAGTTACTAAAATTGTATCCGGAGTCTGCGCCCTGCGCCAAGCGTCTATGGGGCCGGCGCTCGCTTCGTACCCCGATTCGCCTTTAAGCGGCCGGCGTTCATCGCGTGTCGCCGCAGGGGCGGGCGCCTAAACTGAGGAGGTCAGATGGCTACCCACACAGATCATAGCAGTGCCAATCACACGAACCGTCTTGTGCATGAAACATCGCCCTATTTGCTCCAGCACGCCCACAACCCGGTGGACTGGTATCCCTGGGGCCAGGAGGCGCTGGCCGCGGCGCGCGCCGCCGATAAGCCCATCTTTCTCTCCATCGGCTACAGCGCCTGCCATTGGTGCCATGTGATGGAACGGGAAAGCTTCGAGAATCCCGACATCGCCGCGCTCATGAACGACCTCTTTATCAACATCAAGGTGGACCGGGAGGAGCGGCCCGACTTGGACGCCATCTACATGGATGCGGTCCAGGCCATGACCGGCCAGGGCGGCTGGCCCATGAGCGTCTTCCTGACCCCCGACGGCAAACCCTTCTACGGCGGCACCTACTTCCCGCCCCAGCCGCGCTATGGCATGCCCAGCTTTCCTCAGGTCCTGGTCGCAGTGGCCGAAGCCTACCGCGAGCGCCGCGACCAGGTGGAGCGCCAGGCCCAACAGTTGGCGGAGATGCTCCGCCAAAGCGCCAACCTGACCGCCCAGAGCGCGGACTTGGGCACGGAGACCCTGGACGAGGCCATCGAGCGCTTGCTCCAGTACTTTGACAACGAGCATGGCGGCTTTGGCAACCAGCCCAAATTCCCCCAGCCCATGACGCTCGACTTCATCATGACCCAATATCTCCGCACCGGCGACCTGGACACCCTCTATATGGCCGAGCTGACCCTAGAGCAGATGGCGCTGGGCGGCATCTACGACCAGTTGGGCGGGGGCTTCCACCGCTATAGCGTGGACGCAGTCTGGCTTGTACCTCATTTCGAGAAGATGCTCTATGACAACGCTCAACTGCTGCGCACCTATCTCCACGCCTGGCAGCTTACCAGCCGCGAGCTGTATCGCCGCGTTGTCGAAGAGACGATTGACTATGTGCTGCGCGAGATGACCGCGCCCACCGGCGGCTTTTACAGCACCCAAGACGCCGACAGCGAGGGCGAAGAGGGCAAATTCTTTGTCTGGACGCCGGCAGAGATCGAGCAACATTTGGACCCGCAGGCCGCCGGCATCTTCGAGAGCTATTACGGCGTCTCCGACCGGGGCAACTTCGAGGGCAAGAACATTCTCCATGTCAGCCGCACCGTCGAGAACGTCGCCCAGCGCTTCAACGTCAGCCCGGAGGAAGTGCAGCGGGTGTTGGCCGAGGCTCGCAAGACGCTTTTCGCCGCGCGCGAGCAGCGGGTCAAACCGGGCCGCGATGAGAAAATCCTGGTCGAGTGGAATGGCCTGATGATCCACGCCCTGGCCGAATGTGGCGTCGTGCTGGGCCGCGCCGATGCGCTCCAAGCCGCCGAGGCGGCAGCCCGCTTCATCCTGGAGCAGATGAGCCAGCCCGATGGCCGCCTCTACCGCTCCTACAAGGACGGCCGCGCCCGCCTCAACGCCTATCTAGAGGATTACGCCGCCTTCGCCCGCAGCCTGGTCGCCCTCTATGAGGCGACCTTTGACCTGCGCTGGCTGGGCGAGGCCAGCCGCCTGACCCAACTGATGTTCGCCCAATTCCACGATGCGGAGGGCGGCGGCTTCTTCCAGACCGGCATTGACCATGAAGCGTTGGTGGCGCGGCGCAAGGACTATATTGACAACGCCATCCCCAGCGGCAATTCCCTGGCCGCCGAGCTGTTGCTGCGCCTGGCGGTGCTAGTCGGCAATGAGGATTACCGCCGCGAGGCGACGCGTATCCTGCTGACCGTCAAGGAAGCCCTGGGCCGGCAGCCTACCGGCTTTGGCCGGATGCTCTGCGCGCTGGCGACCTTGCTCCAGCCTAGCCAGGAGATCGCCATCGTGGGCGACCCGGCCGACCCGGCCACCCAGTCGCTGCTCCAGGAGGCGCGCCGCCGCTATTTGCCTGATACGGTACTGGCGCTCAAGCGCCCCGGCGAGGCGAACCCCTTGCCCCTGCTGGAAGGGCGGGAGCTGGTAGAGGGGCAGCCTGCCGTCTATGTCTGTGAGAATTACGCCTGCAAGCTACCGGTCACAACGCCGGAGGCGCTGGCCGCGCTGCTTGACGGCCCAAAAGCGTAGGGCTATCATCCCGGCGAGAGGAGGCTGCCTATGAGCCATGCGATCACCGATTTGGCAGACGCACAACCAGGAGAACAGACGAATGAGCCGGTGACCGGCGAAACGCTCACCGCCGCCCTGGAGACGGTCATCGAGCGCCTTGCCCCTGGCTGGCTGGCGCAGCGCGCCGATCTGCGCAACCGGCTGCTGGAGGCCCTGGACGCCGGCCCCGACCAGGTGCTACGCCTCATGAGCTACGAGGAGTTCCTTGACTGGGCCATCCAAAACGACATCCGCCGCGCCGAATGGGTTGATGGAAAGGTCTTCCTGATGACGACGCCCTCGACTCGCCATCAACTGCTCTCCATGTTTTTAGGCTCCTTACTCAACTTTTATGTGATGGCGCGCGATCTCGGTGTGGTCGCCGGCCCACTTCAGATGCGTCTTACCCAGCCGCCGCGCGGGCGGGAGCCTGACCTGCTCTTTATCGCCAAAGCGCACCTGGATCGACTCCAGAAGCGCTATCTCGATGGCCCTGCCGACTTGGTGGTGGAGATCGTATCGCCCGACAGCGGGCGCCGTGACCGGGAAGAGAAGTTTGCCGAATA
>DATLZJ010000534.1:0-8197 GCA_035574055.1 Caldilineaceae bacterium | reverse complement strand
TATGATATCTTCTTTATCACCTCCCAGAATAAGTGGAGCTATCGCGACCTGGAGCACGCCCGCGAGGGGCTAGGGTACCAACCCCAGGACTCCGCCGAAGCCTACCGGGCCTAGCCCCCTGCCGCCCGGTCTCACTATCCTGCACAGCCTGCCACTGCTACGAGGCGTCTATGCGCATCCAACAATCGTTCTGTTATCCCCTCTTTCTGCCCAAGACGATGGGCTTGAGCGATCTTCTGCAGATCGCGGCGGAGATCGGGTATAAGGCCGTCGAGCTATGGGCGCGACCGCCGGAGTTTGAAGAGATTATCGAGCAAGCCAAGCGGTATGGGCTGGTAGTCGCCAGCATGAGCGGCCACGCCTCTCTGCCCGATGGGCTGAACAAGCGCAGCAACCACGACCGGATCGAGGAGGAACTGCGGGTCTCGATTGACCTGGCCGCGCAGCACGGCATCCCCGGCCTGATCTGTTTCAGCGGCAACCGCCAGCCCCACCAGAGCGAGCTGGAGGCCATCGCCGCGACCGCAGAGGGGCTGGCGCGCATCGCGCCCTATGCCGAGGAGAAGGGGATCAACCTTAACCTGGAGCTGCTCAACTCCAAGATTGACCACCCCGGCTACCAGTGCGACCATACTGCTTGGGGCGTGGCCGTCTGTGAGCGGGTCAACAGCCCGCGGGTCAAGCTGCTCTATGACATCTACCACATGCAGATTATGGAGGGGGATGTCATTCGCAACATCCGGGAGAACATCAAGTGGATCGGCCACTTTCACACCGCAGGCGTGCCGGGCCGGAATGATCTGGACGATACCCAGGAACTGAACTACCGGGGCATCTGCCGCGCCATCGCCGCCACGTCTTATGACCTCTACTTGGGCCATGAGTTCAAGCCCAAGGGCGACCCAATTGAGGCGCTGGCCGCGGCCTTTGCGGTCTGTGACCAGGAGTAGAGCCTTGGACTCAAGTCCAGGCTCAAAGCAGCAGTCCACTCAAAGTGGACTAGCAGAGAGGATTGGTGACTGCTAGCTTCTAGAGGCAGCGTGGGACCTGTCACGTGTTCCGCGCGGGGCGTCTGTAGGGGCAGACCTGGCGCCTGCCGCTGCGTGCATCCACCAGGCCGGGCGTCCACAAGGGGCGCCCCTACGAGTCACACGTGCCGGCCCGAGGGAGTTGCCAGCCGCCCCTACGTCACCAGTCACCAGTCACCAGTCAGCAGTCACCAGCCAGCAGTCACCAGCCAGCAGTCACCAGAAGGAACAAGCATGATGAGTAGGCGAGCATTGATTGTCTATGGTGGATGGGAAGGCCACGACCCCAAGCTGTGCGCCGAGCTGTACGCGCCCATCCTGCGCGACAAGGGTTTTGAAGTCGAACTCTCCGACACGCTGGATGTCTACCTGAACCAGGAGAAGATGCAGGCGTTGAGCCTGGTGGTGCCGATCTGGACGATGGGGACGATTACCAAGGAGCAGGAGGCCGGGTTATTGAACGCCATCAAGAGCGGCGTGGGCATCGCCGGCTGGCATGGCGGCATGGCCGACTCCTTCCGCAATAACACCGAGTACCAGTGGATGGTCGGCGGCCAGTGGGTCGCCCACCCCGGCAATATCATTGACTATCAGGTCAACATCATTAACCACGACGACCCCATCACCGCCGGGCTGAACGATTTCTGGATGCATTCGGAGCAGTATTACATGCATGTGGACCCCGGCAACGAAGTGTTGGCGACGACGACCTTCAACACCGAGGTCGCGCCCTGGGTCAACGGCACGGTGATGCCGGTGGTCTGGAAACGGCGCTGGGGCCAGGGCCGGGTCTTCTACAGCTCGTTGGGCCATCGCGTCACCGATTTCGACGTGCCTGAGGCGCGCGAGATCACCGTGCGCGGCATGATGTGGGCCGCCCGCTAGCGCCATCCACCCCTTTGTCAAGAACAGGAGGAGCTATGTCTGCAAGCGTTGATTCGCCGCCACTGGCGATCCAGGGGGCGGCGCCGGCTAAACAGCGCCCCGACCCGCCCATGTTCCCCGGCGGTATGGCCGTGGACGAAGAGGAAGAGGCCGCGGTGCTGGAGGTATTGCGCTCCAAGCGCCTCTTTCGCTACAACTCGCCCTATGGCACCCCGTCCAGGGTAGATGAGCTGGAGCGCGCCTTTGCCGCCAAAAAGGGGGTGCAACATGCGCTGGGCGTTACATCGGGCACGGCGGCGCTCATCTGCGGCTTGCAGGCCATCGGCGTGGGACCGGGGGATGAGGTGATCGTCCCGGCCTACACCTGGATCGCCACGGCGACGGCGGTGCTGGCCGTGGGCGCCGTGCCGATTGTCGCCGAGGTGGACGAGACGCTGCTGCTTGACCCTGCGGATGTGGCGCGCAAGGTCACCCCCTATACCAAGGCCGTGATCCCGGTTCACATGCGCGGCGCGCCCTGTCGCATGGACGCCATTCTGGAGGTAGCGCGAGCGCATCAGCTCAAGGTGGTCGAAGATTGCGCCCAGGCCAACGGCGCCAGCTACCAGGGCAAGGAGGTCGGCGCCTTTGGCGATGTGGGCTGCTTCAGCCTCCAGTTCAACAAGATCATTACCTGCGGCGAGGGGGGCATGGTGGTGACGGATAGCCCCGATCTATGGGAACGCGCCGCCATGTATCACGACGCCGGCGCGACCCATCGCCGCCATGCCGAGGACCGCCTGCTCTGGGGCGTCAACTTCCGGATGCCGGAGCTGCTGGCCGCAGTCGCCCTGGTGCAGCTCCGCAAGCTCGATAGGCTGCTGGCGGCCATGCGGGCGCGCAAGCAGATGTTGAAATCCGGCATCGCCGATATGGCCCAACGCAAGGGCGTCCAGTTCCGTGAGCTGGCGGACCCGGCAGGCGATACGGCCATCGCCCTGATTTTCTTCATGCCCACTGCCGAGCGGGCGAAGGCGGTCAGCGAGGCGCTGCGCGCCGAGAACATTGGCGCGAGCGTGCTATACGACCCCGCGGTGCGGGATTATCATGTCTATGCCCATTGGGTGCCGGTTATGCAGCAGCGGGCGTGGTCGGCGGGCGGCGACCCCTGGCGTTGGGCCAATCGCCCGATTGAGTACCGAGAAGAGATGTGCCCGCGCAGCCTGGAGCTGTTGGGCCGCGCCGTCCACCTCAATGTCAGCCCGCTTCTCACCAATGAGGATGTGGAGGAGACCATCGAGGGCGTCAACCGCGTGCTGCACGTGCTGGCCTGATGTGTGGAAGTCATGGGCCGGGGCATCAACTGCTCCGGCCCTTTCTGATCGCGCCCCCTTGCTCGCCTGCTAGATAGGATGACCAATGAGCGCCGCTACCGAATATCGCTACAATCGCTTGACCTGGGCCGAGATGAACGACGCCATCGCCATGCAGAAGGTGGTCCTGTTGCCTACCGGCTCCACCGAGCAGCATGGCCGCCATCTGCCGCTGGATGTGGACGTGTTTCTGGCCGAATCGGTCTGCCTGGAAGTGGGCCGCCGCGCGCCGGACAAGGTGCTGGTGCTGCCGCCGATCTCCTATGGCTTGAACCTGCACCACATTGACTTCCCCGGCACCATCCACATCGAGCCGGAGGTCTTTATTGCCTTCTGCCTCAACATCACCAAGAGTGTGGCCTATCATGGGTTCAAGAAGATTCTGCTGGTCAACGGCCACGGCTCGAATACGCCCCTCATTGACCTGGTGGCGCGCAAGACGGTGCTGGAGACTCATTCGCTTTGCGCCGCGGTCACCTACCTGGCGCTGGCCATGGAGGCCTTCAACCAAGTGAAGGATACGCCGGTGATGGCCCACGCCGACGAGTTCGAGACCTCGCTCTATCTTTACCTGGCGCCGGAGCGGGTGCAGATGGACAAGGCCGGCCACGGCGACGACGTGATGGGCAAGTACATGAGCTCCGACAGCATGTATACCTATCCCGTGCGCTTCAACGATTACTGGAGTCGCTGGACGCAACTCGGCGTCCACGGCGATGCGCGCACGGCCACCGCCGAGAAGGGCAAGGTGATCTTTGAGGCCGCGGTGGGCGCGCTGGTGGAGATCGTCAATGAGTGGCGCGAGTGGCCCATCGCCGAGCGCGCCAGCCAGCACACCAACCCTGTACAGTCGCAGATTCGTTGGTGAGCGGCCGGCGCGCAGCGGGCATCAGGCCGGAATGAGGGCCGGCGAGGCGCCTATGATGTTAAGCGCCTCGCCGGTTTTGATTGTTTCGATGCGCCTTGTTGCGCCTAGCGTCTCCTGCTGCGGGGACGGCGTTGGGGCGCGGGCCGCTGTTCCTCGGCGGGCGGCATGGGGATCGCCTCTTCTGGCTGCTCATAGTCGGCAGGGCTGATGACCCGGAAGACCAGCGCCGCCGCCGCGCCGCCGACAAAGTCGGCGACCAGGTAAATCCAGTAGCTAGCCCAGCTCGACAGCCCCATCACGGTGATGCCCGTCGCCACAGCCGGGTTAAACGCGCCGCCGGAGATCGGCCCCACGGCGTAGGCGCCCACCATGACCGTAAAGCCGATGGCGAGACCATAGAAGGAGTTGCCGGTGTTGGCCCGCGCCGTCGCCACATTCAGCACCACGTAGGCCAGCGCAAAAGTGAAGAGAAACTCGGCCAGGAGGGACATGGGCACATTGTGCTGCACGGCGCTCACCGCTGCGCCGGCGGTGAAGTAGCCGACCAACAGCGCAGCCACTACCCCGGCCACAATTTGGACGATGATGTAAATCACCGCGTCGGTGACGGTGGTCTTGCCGCGTATAAGCACGGCCAGGGTCACCGCCGGGTTATAGTGGCCGCCCGATAGATGGCCGCCAGCGTAAACCATCACCATCAGCGCCGACCCGATTGCCACCGGCGCTAATGTCAGCTCGCCGGGCGCAATCACCGTCATGCCGACGGTAAAGACCAAAAAGAACGTGCCGATAAACTCGACAATATACTTTGCCATCGAGCCGCTTCCTTTCCCCTGTTTGGCTCAACCGGGTGGATTTATTGGAGGAATGGTGACACCAAGAATTGTACGCCAATCTTGATTGAGTGGACGAAAGAGCCACGGTTGCGGGTACGCTCAATGCTACACCGGCGCGGAAGACGCGATGGCGCGATGTGCGCCAAACCCCTGGCAGGACCCACGTGCGCGATGCCCTACCGGCGGAGAAAACTGACAGGAATTTGCCAGGTACGGGCGGGACGCGCCCGTTTGCAGCAAGGTTGCTTTTCTTCTACAATGGCATGTGCATCGTGGCCCGTCCAGCGTTGATCATGCCCAGCCACATTCTAACCGGCAAATAGGCCGATATTTCCCGATTCCAGAAGGCGGCGGATGAAGCTTGTCTTTGTTTGCCATGGAGACTGACCATGACTCCACAACATGCCGGACCATCTTTCAAAAACACGGACAACCCCCACCAGAGGGGGCCGCAGTGGAAGGAGCAGGAACGTTTTGGCCTGCCCCTCCTGCCCCAACGAGTTCTGGAAGCTCCACAGACGCTACGGCCCTCGGACGTGAGCGTGCTTCAGCGTGCGATCGGCAACCGCGCCGTCGTCCATCTGCTTGGGCGCCCGCACAATGCCGCCATCCGCCGGAAGGTCCAGGATGAAAAGGAGCAAGACCGCCCGGCCTATGGCGTCGAAGGGGGCGAGGTCAGCGCGGACCATGCCCACGCGCTGCGCCGGGCGCAAGGCGGCGGCAGACCGCTGGACGAGGGCCTGCGGCGTACCATGGAAAGCGCCTTTGGGGCCGACTTTGGCCGGGTACGCATCCACACGGACGGGCAAGCGGACAGCCTAAACCGCACCTTCAACGCGCGCGCCTTTACCCACGGCAATGATGTCTTCTTTCGCAAGGGTGAGTTCAACCCCGGCAGCCGCGATGGGCGCAAGATGCTGGCGCACGAGCTGGCCCACGTGGTGCAGCAGACCCATCACCGTTCACAGCGAGGCGGCCAGGGGGTGCAGCGCACGCTGCGCGTCGGCCCGGTGAAAGACCGTTATGAGGAGGAGGCCGACCGGCTGGCCGAAGCCGTGACGAAACTGGCCCCGGCTGTACCTGGCACAATCCGGCGCAACGCCATTCGATCCGGCCCACGAATCCAGCGAACTATTGGGCAGTGGTCCAAGCAGAAGTTCGGCGCGGCCAAGCGCGGCGCTCAACAGGCAATGACGACGGTCTCGAACACGACTACCAATGTCGTCAACTCGCCGCCTGTTCAGCAGGGTCTGCAACTAGGCAAGACAGCCGGCAAGAAGGTGGGCCGGGGCGGGGAGATCGTCCGCGACGAGCTGTCGAACAAGAGCACCAAGATCGTCGGCAAGGAGAAGAAGCGGAGCAAGTGGTCGCGCCAAGAGGCGGAAAAAACGCTGGATATGCCGACCGACGAGCGCGTCGCCGGCATTATCGAGGTCTTCAAGACGGCCAAACACCCGACAAACGCCTTCAAACGCATAGCTTTTCTCATCGAGGGCAAGGCCGCGGGTGGGCTGGAAACGGAATATCAGAGAGCTACGGGCCGCGAGCTGCGCGCCGATATTACCCAATATTTCACGAATCGGCCCCATAGTCACAGCGCCGCCTACCTGCTCAGTGTGCTGGACAACGACGGCGAGGCGCCGTTGGAGTCGCGCATCCTCTTGACGCTCGGCCTGGTGGACAGCCCTGCGGTGGATGAAGATCGGCTGGTCACGCTGGCCGAGCGCGCGCCCATCGCTCAATTCAAACCTATCTGGGCCAAGCACCGGGCGCTCATCAAGCGAAAGGCGGGCCAGAAGACTTTCGACCGTCTCCAGGCGCTCATGAACGTTGACGCAGCGCAGCAGGTAATCGAGGCGGCGAAACAGGCGGGCCTCACACCGAACTTCACACAACTGAATGCACTGTCGGCCGCGCGCGACCAGCAGTTGGCGGCCATGGTGCGCTTCCGCACCAGCCAAATGAACAAGGTCGTCGGCTATGGCCTCAAGGCAGCCAAGCTGGCAAGCTCGGCGGCGCCGGCGTTGGCCCCCGTGCCCATGATAGCAAAACTGCTCGGCGCCAACGTCGAGACCCAAAAGCTGGCCAATGACATCATCCAATGGCGCAAGGCAGCCAGCCAGGATGACATCCGCTACATTCGCTATAAGAGGACCGCCAGCGCGTTCTACCAGGCTCTGAACCAGATGCCGCGGATGAGCGCAGCACGCTTGTCAAACCTGCGCGGCGTTACCCAAGCGGAGATTGACTACTTCTGGAACCTGGCGACCGACGATGTCGGCGTCAATTTATCGCCCCAGGAGAAGGAGGCCAAGCTCAAGGCGTCTGCCGTCTACCATGCCATGCAGCTCGCCAAGAAGATGAAGGGGAGCGGCGCCGTCGGCGAACTAGCGGCGAAAGGAAGCAAGAAGCTGCGCAGCATGGTGGGCGCAGGCCAGTGGGATGAGGTCGCCCCCCAGATTGAAGCGATGACCCCTGAAGAGCGGGAGGAGCTGCTCAAGCGCTATCACCCAACCAACCGGGTGGTGGCCATGCAGGCGCTGACGGAGGACATCAACAAGACGCTGGACGAGGACAAGGCTGGCGCGACTTTGGCAGTCTTTGACAACAGCTATGGCGAGGCCGGCCCCGGCTATCTTAAACTGGTGGACTATGTGGTCCGCCAGACCAAGATGAAGAGCAAGCTGGGAAGGATGAAGCGAGGGATCCGTCATCCGACCACAGGCGGCAAGCAGGAGACTTTCGGTAACAAGGTGATCAAGCTGTTGGGCGAGCTGCGCGGCAGCGAGTATGCCCAACTTCGTCAGAACCAGACTTTGCTCCAGACCATTGCGGAGAACGCCGGCGACCGCTGGCCGACGATCATGCGCATCCTGGGCATCACCAGTTCTACGGACCAGCTTGCGGGCACCCAAGAGCAAGTGATCGAGCAGGCCCAAAAGACCGAAACACGGCCTGAGTATTGGGCGACCCTGATCGAGGCCCTGGCGGCCAAGGCCCACTTTGACTATCCCAGCCGGGCGACGCAACTGGCGAACCCCCAACCGGGAACCCAGGTGAGCGGGGCGCCATCCGGCGGCCTGTCAGCCAATGCTCAACAGGGGACCAACGTGGCGCAGAGCGGCGTACAGGGCGGCAATGCCAAAACCGCGCCCAAGGGGGGCGGCAGCAAGCCGGTCAAGATCAAGAAGCTCAAGGTAGTCGAGCTGATGTGGCAAGTGCTGCGCG
>DATLZJ010000533.1:0-6270 GCA_035574055.1 Caldilineaceae bacterium | reverse complement strand
GCGGTCGTAGGGGCGGGGCTAGGGTACCTCTTAGGCTCGGTTCCGGTGGGCCTATGGGTCTGCCGGCTGTATGGGGTGGATATTCGCACCGTGGGCAGCGGGCGCACCGGCGCGACCAATGCCTGGCGAGCGGCAGGGTTGAAAGCGGCGATCCCGACGTTGCTGGGCGATGCCCTCAAAGGCGCGGTCGCTATTTGGCTGGTGACGTGGCTTTTTCGCACCCTCTTTCCGGACCCGGATATGATGACTGTGGCCGAGGCCAGCAGCCGCGAGGCAGCGCTGCACCTGGCCCAATCCCTCGCCGGGGGGATGGCTGTGGTCGGCCACAACTGGTCCTTTCTCATGGGCTTCAAAGGGGGCGCGGGCGGCATCACCGGCGCCGCCACGACCATGGCGCTCTACCCGCCGGTGGGCGGCATGGTCTGGCTGATCGGCATCTTCCTCTTTTGGTGGGGACGGATCGCCTCCATTGCCACCTTTGGCGTGGGCGCCAGCACCTTCGCCATCTTTCTGATGCTGGCTGTGGAGGATTGGGCGCTCTACTGGCCCTATGTGGTTTATGGTCTCATCACGCTCATCGCGGTGATCGTGGCGCTGCGCCCGAACCGGGAAAAGCTTAAAGAAGGTCAAGAACGCGTCGTTACGCTCTGGTAATACACTGCAATTGCAAGCCTTGGAGAATAAGACTGCGACGGCAAGACTGTGGTAACGGTCACACCGTAGAAGGGACCTATTGTGGTAAAGCTATGTAGCCGATAGAAGGATAAGAGATGCGCCGAGAAGTGATCAAGGCAACTGCCTGGGGCCTGCTGGCGACACTCGTCCTGGCCGTCCTCATCGTCATCGGTTCGCGTAACCTCTCCCACTTCGATGCGGCCCTGGTGGCCTACACTTTCTCCATCCTCTTTGCCACCTTTGGGCTGACCTATCGCTATGCCATGTGGCTCCAACGCCCGCCGACAGCCGTCTACTGGCGGCAGGGGTGGCGTACTTTTTTCCGGTTGGGCGACTGGCGCGAGCGGGCCGGCCACTGGGGGCGTTGGGTCTTTAACGATGTCCTGATCAATCGCTTTATCTGGTCGCGCGACTGGCTGCGGGGCGTCACCCACTTGCTGATCATGTGGGGCTGTATCCTGGCGATCGCCATTACCTTCCCGCTGGTCTTCGGCTGGCTGCACTTTCGTTCGATTCCGGGCGAGTTAGAATGGTACCGGGCCTATATCTTCGGCTTCCCGACCTTTGCCTTCCCCGTCGAGTCCATCTTCGGTTTTCTGCTCTTTCATGGGCTGGTCTGGTCATCCTTCCTGGTGATCGCCGGGGTGATGCTGGCGATGCGCCGCCGGATGCGCGAAGAGGGCGCGGCGGCCCTCCAGCTTTACGCCGAGGACATTCTGCCCCTGGTGCTGCTCTTCGCCGTCAGCGTCACCGGTCTGATGCTGACGGCCAGCTACACCTGGATGAAGGGCTATGCCTACGACTTCATCGCCATCCTGCACGCCATCACCGTCATCGCCACCTTTCTTTGGCTGCCCTTTGGCAAGTTCTTTCATATCTTCCAGCGCCCGGCCCAGATCGGCGTCCGCTTCTACAAAGAGGCAGGTGAGCGCGAGGAGGCGGCGCACTGCCGGCGCTGCGGCCATGCCTTTACCTCCCGCCAGCATGTGGAGGATTTGATCCAGACGGAACAGGCATTGGGCTATCGCTACACCATGCCCGGCCATCCCGCTGAACATTACCAGTGGATTTGCCCCCCCTGCCGCCGCGCCATGTTTGCGCTGGCGCAAGGCCGGCTGTGGATGGGCCACCGAGGCGGGACGGCCCTGGGCGACGGCGCGCCGTCGCCCATGCCTGTCTACGTCAACCCCGGCATTGGGGAAGGGCCGCTGGGACCGGAAGACGCGCGCAACTTTCATCCATAGGCCGGGCGCTGAGCGCGCCTGGGCCTGGGTTTGTCTAGAATCTAAGGGTAACGCCGATGGCAACCGTACCGGTGAATCCACAGGAAATCATAGACCGCTTTGGCCCCCATCTGGCCTATGCGAGCGGGGTACAGCTCGACACAGGGGTAGAGCCGGACAAGCTGGTCAAGACCCACTGCTGTTTCTGCGGCCAACAGTGCGGCCTACAGCTCAAAGTCAAAGACAATCAGGTGATCGGCGTCGAGCCGTGGTATGAGTTCCCCTTTAACCAAGGCAAGCTCTGTCCTAAGGGGGTGAAGCGCTATCTGCAAAACGGCCACCCCGACCGGCTGCTCCATGCCTATCAACGAGACCCTAGCGCGGCCGGCGGCTTTCGCCCGATTGGCTACAACGCCGCGATCTCGCGCGTGGCTTCGGAGATTGACCGTATCCAGCAGCAGTATGGCCCCCATGCCTTTGCGCTTCTTAGCGGCGCAAGCCTCACCACCGAGAAGACCTATTTGATCGGCAAGTTTGCGCGCATGTGCCTGCGCACCGCCAACATTGATTACAACGGGCGGCTGTGCATGGTCAGCGCCGCCGCGGGCAGCAAGCTCGCCTTTGGCATTGACCGCTCGGCCAATCCCTGGTCCGACATCATCGGAACGGAGGTCGTCTGGATCAGCGGCTCCAATGTGGCCGAATGCTCGCCCATCACCACCGATTATGTCTGGCAGGCGCGCGAGCATGGCGCCAAGATCATCGTGGTGGACCCGCGGCTGACCCCCATCGCCCGCACGTGTGACCTTTTCCTGCCGGTCAAACCGGGGCGCGATACGGCGCTCCTCAACGGCATCCTGCATCTGATGATCGAGCATGATTGGCTGGACCATGAGTTCATCGAGCAGTATACCGTTGGCTTCGATGAGGCGGCTGCCCAGGTCGCGGAGTGGACGCCCAAGCGCACTGCTGAAGTGACCGGCATTGCCGAGAAGGCGATCCGCCAGGCCGCCGAATGGTGGGGAACGGCCAAGACCAGCTTCCAGTTGCATGCCCGCGGGCTGGAGCACCACAGCCACGGGGTGCTGAATGTGCTCAGCGCCATCAATATCGTTCTTGCCTCCGGACGGATTGGCCGGCCCCACTGTGGGTACGGCACCATCACCGGCCAAGCCAACGGCCAGGGCGGGCGCGAGCATGGTCAGAAGTGCGACCAGTTGCCGGGCGGTCGCGACATCTCCAACCCAGAGCACCGGGCCTATGTCGCGAGCGTATGGGGTATGGACCCCGACGACCTGCCGCCGGCCGGCGTGGACGCCTATGAGATCATCCGCAAGATTGACAAGGGCGAGATCAAGGGGTTGCTGACCATCTGCTTCAACCCAATCGTCTCGCTGCCCGATAACAACTTCGTCCGCCAGGCGTTGGAGAAGCTGGAGTTCTACGTCGCGATTGATTTCTTTCTCAACGAGACGGCCCGCCATGCGGACATTGTCCTGCCCGGCTCTCAGCAGGAGGAGGACGAGGGAACCGTCACCCAGGTGGAGGGGCGCATCATCCGCATCCGCAAGGCGGTTGACCCTCCCGGCGACGCTCGCCAGGACTGGCGCATCATCCAGGACATTGCCGCCGCGCTGGGGCGGGAGCGAGGCTTTACCTTCAGCAGCCCTGCCGAGATTTTTGACGAGCTGCGCCGGGCCTCCAAGGGCGGTATTGTGGATTACTCCGGCGTAACCTATGAGAAGATCGAGCGCCAGATGGGCGTCTTCTGGCCCTGCCCCAGCGAGGACCATCCCGGCACGCCACGTCTCTTCGAGCGCGGCTCGTGGAACCCGGTGGCGCAGGGCAAAGGCCCCTTCTATTTTCCGGACGGCAAGGCGCGCTTCAAGCCCACCCCCTATGTCCCGCCCGCCGAGGATGTGGATAGCGAGTACCCGATCATCCTCACGACTGGACGGGTGGTCAGCCAATTCCTGTCCGGCACCCAGACCCGGCGCATCGGCCCGCTGTTGGACAACTATCCGGAGCCGATGGTGGAGTTGCACCCCATCCTGGCCGAGCGGCTGGGCATCGCCGACGGCGACTGGACCACCGTAGAGTCCCGCCGCGGGGCCTGCACCCTGCGCGCCCAGGTGGTGCGCACCATCCGGCCCGATACGGTCTTTATTCCCTACCACTGGGCCGGGCGCAAGAGCGCGAACCAGCTTACCATCGCCGCCCAAGACCCGCAGTCCAAGATTCCGGAGTACAAGGTCTGCGCCGTCAAAGTCTATAAGGCGGCTGCGCCGCCGGATGGAGACGGGCTACCGTCGCTACAACCCTGAGCGAGCGCCCAGGCGCGCAGCCCAACTGTCAGGCCGAGAGCCAAACGTAAGCTGAGAGGAGGTTGCCCCTTGCCTGTTCCCGAACATATGGAGTTCTTCGTGGACCCTGGGCGCTGTATCGGTTGCCAGGCTTGTGTGGTGGCTTGCACCGAATGCGACACCCATAAGGGCTATTCCATGATCCAGCTTGACTATGTAGACCGGGCAAACTCGACGCAGACGGCGCCTGTGGTCTGTATGCACTGCGATTCTCCCACCTGCGCCGAGGTCTGCCCGGCAGATGCCATCAAGCGCACCGCCGATGGCGTGGTGCAGACGGCTCGCAAGGCTCGCTGCATTGCCTGCAATAACTGTGTGCTGGCCTGTCCCTTCGGCGTGCCCAAGATGAACACACGCATGAACTTGATGATGAAATGCGATATGTGCTACGACCGTACCTCGGTGGGGCTGAAGCCGATGTGCGCGTCCGTCTGCCCAAGCCAGGCGCTCTTCTTTGGCGCCCGCGCCGAGATCGAGCGGCTGCGCCCCCGCTCACGTCCGGTCAATGTCTTCCAGTTCGGCGAACAAACCATCTCGACCAAAGTCTACCTGATGGTTCCCATCGAGACGCCGGTTGAGTACGTAGACGTGACCGCAGCGCTGGCCGACCCGCCCATCGGCCAGTCCCTTTTGCTGGAGATGGCGAACCTGGCCTGGGATGACCTGGCCCAAGACCTGACACAGGGGGTGCAGCCATGAGAATACCTGAAGGCGAGCGCATCAGTGTGCCGCCGGATGGGCGGGTGGACACGCCGCAGCCCAAGTGGCGGCAGGATTTCCCAATTGACTGGCCCCAGGACGAATATATCACCCGGCGGGACTTTACCCGCTTTTTGGTGCTGACCAGCCTGGCCTTCACCATCGGCCAGTTTTGGATCCTCGTGCAGAATACGTGGCGGCGGGCGCGGGGGGTGCTGCCGGTGCAGCAGGTGGTCGCTGCGGATGCGCTGCCGGTGGGAGGCTCGCTCCAATTCAGCTATCCCACCGAGAACGACCCCTGCATTCTGGTCCGGCTGGATGCGGACCGCTTTGTCGCCTATGACCAGCTCTGTACCCATCTGCTCTGCCCGGTCATCCCTCAACCGGCAGAGGGGCGCTTGCACTGTCCCTGCCATGAGGGCTATTTTGACCTCGCCACCGGCAGGCCCATTGCCGGGCCGCCCCAACGCCCGCTGCGTCGCATCACCCTCGAAGTGCGCAATGGCGCCATCTACGCCACAGGGAGAACGGAGTCGCTGACATGAGGAAGCGTTTTCGTTTTTCACGCAGCCAGCGAATGACCATTATCACCGGCATCTTGACGCTGGTCATGGTCATTGTCGTCTTGCAGCTTTGGCTCTTCACCGCCACCATGAATGCGTATTTGGGCGGTGATGAGACGGTGCTGTGGCCGGCTGCGTTGGTGAGCCTGGCCTGCCTTGGGTTGAACAGCGGATTGCTTTGGTATCTCTACCGGTTGGAGCAGTGAGCAGGTGAAGGGCCAGGCATTCCGGCAGGGGGTAGCCGGGCTGTTCCCCGGCTACTTTGCGCTGGTCATGGCGACGGGGATCGTCTCTGTCGCCAGCGCCCTGCTGGGGATGGCGCTGATCGCGCGGCTTTTGTTGATCGTCAACCTGGTCGCCTATGTTGTGCTGTGGGCGCTCACCCTGTTCCGGCTCCTGGCCTTTTGGCCGCGCGTGTGGGCTGATTTGACCGACCACAGCCGCGGGCCGGGCTTTTTTACGGCGGTCGCCGGCACCTGTGTCCTGGGCAGCCAGTTAATCGTCGTCGGCGGCGCGCCCCAGATCGCTCGCTGGCTGTGGCTTCTCGGCGCGCTTCTCTGGCTGCTCATCATGTATACCTTTTTTGCGGCAGTGACCGTGCGCGCCGAGAAGCCGCCCATCGAGCGAGGACTCAACGGTGCCTGGTTGCTCGCCATCGTCGCTACGCAGTCGGTGGCGGTGCTGGCGACGCTGCTGGCCCTGGAGCAGGAGGCATGGCGTGCGACCCTGCTCTTCGTGGGCCTCTGT
>DATLZJ010000532.1:0-5867 GCA_035574055.1 Caldilineaceae bacterium | reverse complement strand
ATAGATACGCACCTCGCCGGCGCGGAAACGCACCAAGGAAACCTCGGTGTTTAGCCGGTCGCCCATCTTCGCCCGGAAGTCGGCGATGCGCTGCTCCCAGGCGGCAATCAGCTCCGCGCCTTTTTCCTCCCGGCAGAGCGCCTGGGCGTAGAGTTGGAAGTTGGCCTTCCAGGTCCGGCCAATCGTTTCCGAAAAGACGGTGGGCGCAATCTGCTGCAACTGATCGTAGATGGCTTCGTGACGCAGCCTGCTGCCGATGATCAGGTCGGGGTCCAGCAAGGCGATGGTTTCCAGGTTAGGCTCAGTCTCCGCGCCGACCGCGGCGACCCCCTGCACCTGGTCTGCCAGATAGCCATACCACTTGTCGCCCCAGGGATCGACGGCGCCCACCGGCGTCACACCCAAGGCCAGGGCAGCATCGGTAGCTCCTTGCTCCAGCGTCACAACGCGTTGTGGCGCACATGTCACAGTGGCTGTGCCCATGGCATGCTCGAGGGTACGGGTCTCCCCCTCGCCTCCAGCGGGAGCCTCTGCTTGTGCTGCCGGCGCAGCGCCGGTCGCGGACTGTGCAGCGCCACAGCCGGCCAGGCTCATGACAAGTAGCGCAAAAACAACAAGCACTAAACAACGATTGATTTGCCGAACCCGTAACATCCGGTCGCTCATCCTTTCAAACTCCATCCACCGTTTTCCTGCCTATCAGCTTGCGCCAAGCGGCCCTGCGCCAACCCTTGTAGCGCCGACCATCGGCATGGGCACGGACCTGCCGATGGGTGCGGGCGTGAGGTCGCGTCCGTTGGCGCCCACGGCTCGCTTGTGCTTGCGGCCAATGGGCACACACATCGGCGCGCCGGTAATAGGATCGGCGATAACCTGGCAGGCGATCTGAAAGACCTGTTGCACCAACTCTGCCGTCAAGATGGCTTGGGGCGCTCCCTGGGCGACGATCCGGCCCTGGCGCATAGCGACCAGATGGTCCGCATAGCGGCAGGCCTGATTGAGGTCGTGGAGCACCATGACAATGGTCCGTCCCTGCTCATTCAGATCGTGCAGCAGGTCCAGCACATCCAACTGATAGGCTACATCCAGATAAGTGGTCGGCTCGTCCAGCAACAAAATCTCGGTCTCCTGGGCCAGCGCCATCGCGATCCAGGCCCGTTGGCGTTGCCCACCGGAGAGGGTCTCCAGGGGCCGGTCGGCCAGTGTGGTTAAGCCGGTGATCGCCAGCGCCGCGCGCGTCGCCGCCTCATCCGCGTCCGACCATTGCTGCAGCCACCCCTGATGGGGATAGCGCCCCTGAGCCACCAGTTCATAGACGGTCAACCCCTCCGGCGCTGTCTGGCCCTGTGGTAAAATGCCCACCTGCTTGGCGATTTCCTTGGTCTTCAGAGATTGGAGCGCCTTGCCATCTAGATAAACGGCGCCCCCATAAGGCTTGAGCAGCCGGGCCAAACCGCGCAGCAAGGTGGATTTGCCACAGCCATTCGGGCCCACCAGCGCGGTCATGCATCCTGGTGGGACCTGGAGATCGAGCTGTTCAATGACCGCTTTACCGTCATAGGAGAGCGAGAGGGATTCCGCTTGTAGGCGCTTCATACAACAGACTCCTTGGCAGGTTGGACAGGCGGCGCGCTCTAAACGCTTCACGCTGGTTCGTCCACTCGTAGAAACCGACGATGATTGTGTTACCCTTCACAAATAGCTGCCGACGCCCGCCATTGTACTATCGTTTTGGCCGCCGTGACGGGTGAATTTCGGGGCAATTTTGGCGTTTGCGATGCGGTCGGGGTGAACGGGTGCAGCCAACCCTGATTCAGCCGGCAGTTAAGCGAGGTAAATAACCTGGCCGGCTGGGTAGGTTATACAGCCGACATTTGTCTAGTGTATTTCCTGCAAGGCCAGGGTATACTCGGTCAAATTCCTGCTTTGCTTGCTACAATCCAGCCGATGAGAAACCAATGAACGTGAGGAATCTATGAACGCCCTTTGGATTGGCTGCGGCCAGCTTACCTGGCGAAATGTTCCGGAGACCCAAGTGCTGGCCGAAATTGCCCAGGCGGGCTATGACGGCGCGCCCGCCAGCCCGCGCGCCGGGCGCGCTCCCCGCGAGGTGGTCGAGCTGTATGCCCAGTATGGCCTGAAACCGGCGCCCGGCTACCTGGCCGGCGAGTTCTGGCGTGAAGACCAGGTGGGCGCCATTCTGGCGCGCGCCCATGAATACGCGCGCTTTGCCCAGGCCGTGGGCTGCAGCGAGCTTTACGTCGCGGCGACGCTCACCGATGAGTACATCACCGCCCGCGGCTTCACGCGCCGCCAGGTCGCCGGCCACGTCCACCCCGACGACGCCATGAGCGATGAGGAGTTCCGCCAGTTCGCCGAGACGCTCAACCAAGTGGGCGAGATCACCCTTTCCTACGGCGTCTCCACCTGCTTCCATAACCACGTCGGCTCGCTGATCGAGACCCGCGCCGAGATTGACCGCCTGTGGAGCCTGGTGGACACCGCCGTCGTCTTTATGGGGCCGGATACGGGCCATCTCGCCTGGGGTGGGGTAGATGTGGTCCCCTTCTGCCGGGACTATGCTTCGGCCATCAAGACCATGCATCTCAAGGATATTGACCCCCAAGTGCTGGCCGAGGGCCGCGAGAAGCGGTGGGACTATCGTACCTTTAGCGACCACGGCATCTTTACCGAGCTGGGCCAGGGATTTGTAGATTTCCCCGGCCTTTTCCGCATCCTCGCGGCCAGCGCCCTCCAGAACTGGCTGATTGTGGAAACCGACGTCACTCAGCAACCCTCTCCGCTGATCAGCGCACAAATCAGCCGGCGCTATTTGACCTCTTTAGGATTTTGAGCGTTTAGGATTTTGAGCGTTTAGGATTTTGAGACTCTGGGATTTTGAGACTTTAAGGTTTTGAGAAATGATCTCTCTCACGCGCCCGTGGTTGGCCGCTTTGCGGCCAACCACCATGACCCACGTGTGAGCCATTCTCATCTAACCGAAGGAGCCATCCCAATGTATCGAGTCGCCATCATCGGCTGTGGCCGCCCCCGCAATAGCGAAGGCGCGACCGGCTTTGGCATGTCCCACGCCCATGCGCGCGGCTATCAGGCCTCTCCCCATACCAAGATCGTCGCTCTGGCCGACATCAGCTATAACAACGCGCTGGCCTTTCAGGAAATTCATGGCGGCGACCGCATCTATACCGACTACCAGAAGATGCTGGCCGAAGAACAGCCGGACATCGTCAGCGTCTGCACCTGGCCCCACCTCCACGCCGAAATGGTGATCGCCGCCGCGGAGGCCGGCGTCAAGGCCATCCATTGCGAGAAGCCGATGGCGCCCACCTATGGCGAGGCGGTGCGCATGGTGGCGGCCTGCGAGCAGCGCGGCGTGCAACTGACCTTCAACCACCAACGGCGCTTTGGCCCCCCCTTCCGCAAGGCCAAAGCGCTGCTGAAATCGGGCGCGATTGGCACGCTCCGCCGGTTGGAGGGGACTTGCGCCAACCTCTTCGACTGGGGCACCCACTGGTTCGACATGCTCTTCTTCTACAACGATGAGACGCCCGCCGAATGGGTCATCGGCCAGATTGACGGGCGCGGCAGCCGCCCGGTCTTCGGCGCGCTGGTGGAGGGGCAAGGGTTGAGCTACTTCCGCTTCCAGAATGGGGTAGATGGCCTGTTGATCACCGGCTATGGCGTCACCGGGGCGACCAACCGGCTCATCGGCGACGATGGGATCATCGAGGTCGGTCATAGCCAGGAGGAGCCGCTGCGAGTTTGGGGCGCGGGCGACAGCGGGTGGCGCAGCGTGCCGTTGGACGGCGGGATCCATGGGATGGAGTATGTAACGCTGGGCGTGCTGGACCTGATCGACGCGCTCATGAACGGTCGTGAGCCGGAGCTGTCGGCGCGCCGCGCGCTGCGCGCGACTGAGTTGATCTTCGCCACCTATGAATCCAGCCGCCGGCGGGGCCGCGTCGATCTGCCCCTGACTATCGAGGACTCACCCCTGCTGGCATTAGTCGAAGCGGGCGCCATCCCCTCCGCTTAAAGCACACCGGCCCCTGCCGTCGCCCAGGAACTCTCCCGGCTCCATCTCTTCATCGGGTGCAGCTTCCTTGAGCGCATCTTCCCTAGCGGTCAGTTCAGGCGAATCCTGTTGCTGTGTAGGGGCGCCCAAGCGGGCAGGCGCAAGGCCGCCCCTACAAATCGTCATGGTCCGCTCACCTGTCCGCTAGTGCAACCCCCGCCAATGCAGAGAACCCGCCTGGCGGCGGGTTCTCTGCAGACAAGACAGACAGTTTGGTATGGAGGGAGGTAATATAGCGTATAAAGGTGAATGATGAAGATCGAGTGTGACGGAGGGGCTGCGATGGAGTCTTCGATCTCCGCCACATCTGCCAACATCATATCACGAAAATGTGCAAATGTGTCTGTCAATATGCTGTCAATAGCGTCAGCGGTGGTTACAGGAGCAGCCAAGATGCCGGCCATGCCAGCGCTCATGAATGACTTGCCTGAACGCTAGGGCTACTGCTACACTGGCAAGTCAGGATGCAGGGAGCGGCCCTGCACAGAGACCGGTCGAGGAGCGCACCGTGCAAATCGGGCTGCCAAAGGAGATCAAGGACGGGGAAAACCGGGTAGGGTTGACGCCGGGCGCGGTCAAGGCGCTGACGCGGCGCGGCCATCGTGTCTTGGTCCAGGCTGGCGCCGGTGAGGGAAGCTTCCTGACCGACGACGAATACCGTGCGGCTGGCGCCGAGATCGTCGCGAGCGCGGCCGACGCCTGGGCCGCCGATCTGGTGGTCAAGGTGAAGGAGCCAATTGCCGAGGAATATCAGTACTTGCGCCCGGGCCAGCTTCTCTTTACTTACCTGCACCTGGCCGCCGACCGCCAACTGACCGATGTTTTGCTGGAAAGCGGCGTCACCGCCATCGCCTATGAGACGGTCCAGACCGAAGACGGCAAGCTGCCCCTGCTCATGCCCATGAGTGAGGTGGCGGGGCGCATGGCCGCCCAGGTCGGCGCGACCTACCTGGAGCGCCATCACGGCGGGCGCGGCGTCTTGCTGGGCGGCGTGCCAGGGGTAGCCCCAGCCAATGTGACCATTCTGGGCGGCGGCACTGTGGGCACGAATGCCGCCAAGGTCGCCCTGGGCATGGGCGCACAGGTGACTGTGTTGGATATCAACCACGACCGGCTGATCTACCTGGATGACCTCTTTCAAGGCCGGCTCCAGACCCGCGCCAGCAATGAATATAACATTGAACAGGCAGTTTTCAACGCTGACCTGGTCATCGGCGCCATTCTCATCCCCGGCAGCCGCGCGCCCTGGCTGGTGACGCGCAAGATGTTGGGCAGTATGCGCAAGGGCGCAGTCATTGTGGATGTGGCCGTAGACCAGGGCGGCTGCATCGAGACTACCCACCCCACTACCCACAGCGACCCGATTTATCTGGTGGACGGCATTGTCCACTATGGCGTCGCCAACATGCCCGGCGCCGTCCCGCGCACCAGCACCTTTGCCCTGGTCAACCAGACCATGTCCTATACGCTCAACCTCGCCAACGAGGGGTTGGAGGCCGTGCGCAAGAGCCGCCCGCTGCTCCACGGGCTGAACATCCATGCAGGCAAGCTCACGCACCAGGCTGTGGCCGAGGCTTTTGGGCTAAATTACACTGACCCCGTCGTAGCGATCCAGTCGCCGCGCACCGTCTAGTAGAGTAGTGATTGTGTATCAACCGCTCATCTGATACCTTTCACTGGATACCCACGTCCAAGACCGATCGGAGATGCTATGGGCAAGTTGATTGCTTTCGGATGGTACGGCGGCAAGTTTAGTCATCTGGACTGGCTG
>DATLZJ010000531.1:0-2243 GCA_035574055.1 Caldilineaceae bacterium | reverse complement strand
CCGCCGCTGGCGGTCCAGATGGACGACCCCTTGCACCACCAACTTTTTCCCTTGCAGCCTGGCATCCAGCGAGAGCGCGGCCAGGTCGGCGCGGCCTGCACCGCGCAGAAAGGCGCGAATGTCAAAGGGGTTGGCTGGGATAATCACCACGCGGCGCAGGTCGCTGTCGGCCATGGCGGTCTCCTGGCCGGTTGTTTGAACCACATCCTTGGGGACATTGGGCGTAGGCGTCGGGGTGGGCAGCAGCGACGCCTCCCCCTCTTCCGGTGCGTCGCTTGAAGAACGGCTTTCGACAGGCATAGCGTCGCCCTGTGGCCCGGCGACTGTCTCCTCCACAGCCCCACGGCCCTGGTTGAGCCACAAATAGGCTGCCATCACCAACCCCATCAAGGCTGCCGCCGTCACGATGGGCCAAAGGGCCTGGGACCGCACAGCGTGCGCCCTGCCTTGAGAGCCGTCTTCCCGCCCAAGCAGCTCGTCCAGAAAGGTCGAAGCCGGCGCCGGCGTCAGCCCCACTCGCTCCAGGCGCGCCTCGGCGCGCAGCGCCTGTTGCCGGGCCTGGTGGGCGCGCAGCAGCCATTCTGCCTCCGGGCGCAGGCTGTCGTCCACCGCAATGGCCGCGACATGGCGGCGCATCTGGTCGAAGCGCCCCACCCGTTGGGCCAGGATCGCGGCCAGCAGATGCAACTCGGCGCTGCCGGCGTAGGTCAGCCCGCGCTCGACCTCGGCCAGCGCCGTCGCCGGATCGCCGCTGGCCGCCAGCGCCTGCGCCCGATGATAATAATAGCCGGCCACATCGTCAGGCGCAAGCAGGTGCTGCAAGTCCTCGCCGCACTCTGTGCAAAGGCTCTTGTCGGGAGAGATTTGGACCACCGTATTGCAGTGGAAGCAAGTAACTTCTTGCATGGCCCGCACAGCCTTCTGGGGGTCTACGCTACCCCATTGCCCAGGTGACTGTTGAGAAACTCTGCCATTTTGGTGAAGCTATCAATCCGGTTGGCAAGCTTGCTAAAGTTGTGACCTTCGTCGGCATAGTGGATAAACTCGACCGTGCCATTAGCGGCCCGCACCCGCTCAACGATCTGCTGCGACTCGTAGAGCGGCACCCGAGGGTCATTGTCTCCGGCCATGACGAGCAGCGGGCAGCGAATGCGCTCGGCTTTGTGCAGCGGCGAGATGCTGCGCAGGAAATATTGGAAACGTACATCGAAATCCGGACGCTGCTGGCTGGCCGGCCCGCCATGGACATAGAGAATACACGGGTAGCCGCCGGGCGGGGACGGCGTTTGGGGCCGGTAATAAAAGGCCGGAATGCGCCGCCCGTCGAAGGCAGCGAAATGGATCAAGGCCGCCGCGATCCCGGCCCGGTTGCTGAAGGTGTGTTGAGTGAGCGCGCTGCTTGCCAGCTCGAGCGTCCAAATATCTTCCGGCTGGAGCGGCGTCTGATGGCTGAAAAGCAGCCGCTCGCCATCGGGGCTGAAGCGCAACCCCTTGGTCACCCCATCCGGCAGACCCCGTACCGGCTGCACAGAAGCGCCGCCCTTCAAGTCGATCAGAAAAAGGCGGCTATAGCCCTCGACGTTGACGCCAACCGCCGCCCGGCTGCCATCCGGGCTAACGGCCAATTGCTCCAGCTCGCCAACCGGTGGGACGCCAGAGCCAAAACCGCAATCATCCCTAGAGAAACTCGAATTAGCGATAGTATACTCATCAATCGCCGATGTGTCCACCACGATTTCAAGCCCGCCATCGGCTAACGCAAGCCGGCAGAGCGCGCCGCGGTCATGGGTCCGGTCGGTCAAGAGGTAGACTGACTCATTTACCCAGCGCACTTCGTAATAGCGCGCCGCCGGCAGCCCCGCGGTCAGATGGCGCTCCTCATCCGTCGCCAGGTCGAGCAGAAACAGCTCCACCTGCTCGCTGGCGACCTCCTCGGCGTTGAGCACATAGCGCCCGTCGTTCGACCAGCCCACGACTTCGCGGCGTCCACTACACTCCCGCACCATCTCAGCCGCGCCGGTCGCGATCTCCATCCGGTAGAGGTCAAAGTCAATCTGGTTGTGCGCGTTCGAGGTATAGAGGAGCGATTTTCCGTCGCGGCTCCAAGCGCCAAAGCGATGGATGGCCTCAGCGTTATCCGTCAACCGGCGCAACTCGTGACCCTCGGCGCCGGTCGCGTCCGCGCCGTAGTTGCTGAAAAGTCAGGGGTGTGCGCTTTTTGTCCCCGCAGATCGCCATCCTGC
>DATLZJ010000530.1:0-4318 GCA_035574055.1 Caldilineaceae bacterium | reverse complement strand
CTATGATGCCACAGCTAGAGAACCGGCGCCGGGCGGCTATGCCCGAGCCGATAGATGGTCTATACCGGCAGCCCTGGCTACTTGCGGGCGTGGCGGTGGTCTTGCTGGCCGCCGTCTTTGGGCTGGGCATGGGATTTGGCTATGGTTTGGGGCGGCAGACGGCTGTCGCAAGCAGCGCTGCCCCAGCCGCCGGTGAGCGGGCTGGCGCAGCCAGTTGCGTTGACGACGGGAGCGCGCAGGCCCGGCTGTGCCCCTACTTCGGCATCTACTGGGAGGCCATGGAGCTGCTCTACCGGGACTACTATGGGGAGTTGCCCGCGCCAGAGGATGTCGCGACCGGCGCCATCCGTGGGGTGTTGGAGTTGGTAAACGACCCCAATACCAGCTTTCTGACGCCCGACGAGGCCGAGTATTTTCGCACCAGCCTGGAGGGCGCCTTTGAGGGCATCGGGGCGCGCGTGGGCTGGGATGCTGAGGCAAATACGCTAGTCATCACCGAGCCGTTTGAAAATCAGCCGGCCTGGAAGGCCGGGCTGCGCCGCAACGACTTGATCCTGGAGGTGGATGGGACGAGTCTGGTGGGGACAAAGCTGGAAGAGGCGGTGCGCATGATCCGCGGCCCCAAGGGCACAGATGTGGCGCTGACCGTGCAGCGACCCGGCCAGCCCGATCCCTTCGTCGTGCGGGTGATGCGCGACCGCATTGAGATCCCGACCATCAGCACCGACATGCTGGGAGAGGCCGGGGATATCGCCTACATCCGGCTCAACGCCTTTAACGAAAACGCGGGCCAGTTGGTGCGCGAGGCCGTGCGTGGGGCGTTGCAGCGGGAGCCGCGCGGGATGATCCTTGACCTGCGCGGCAACACCGGCGGGCTGCTGCGCGAGGCGATCAAAGTCGCCAGTGTCTTTATCGAGGATACCGTGGTGCTGCACGAACGCTTCAGCGACGGCACGGTCGAGACCTACCGCACTCTGGGTGAGGCCGCCGTCGCCCCCAACCTGCCGCTGGTGGTGCTGGTCAATGAGTCGAGCGCCAGCGCCAGCGAGATTGTCGCCGGCGCGCTCCAGGACACAGGGCGGGCCGTCCTGATCGGCGCGACCACCTATGGCAAGGGGAGCGTTCAACTGCCCCATACCCTGAGCAACGGCGCCATTTTGCGCGTCACCATCGCCCGTTGGTATACGCCCAACAACCGCACCATTGATGGCGTTGGCCTGACGCCGGACCAGGTGGTCGAGGTGACTGATGAGACGGACCAGCGCGCGCCGGACCTCCAGCTCCAGGCGGCGTTGGCGCACTTTGACCGGCGGCAACCGGCTTCGGCGCAGACCGCCCAGACAGCACCATAATACGGCTGCACTATGGCCGGCGTGACTGCGCCGGCAACATGAACACCATGGCAAAGACCAAAACAAAGACAACCATGCCCGCCGGGCCGCGGACTGTGGCGACGAACCGCAAGGCGCGGCATGAGTATTTTATCGAAGAGACCTTTGAGGCCGGCATTGCTCTGACCGGCACTGAGATCAAGTCGGTTCGCATGGGGCGGATCAACTTGCAGGACGGCTTTGTGTTGATCCGTGACGGCGAAGCCCTGCTCCTCAATGTGCATATCTCTCACTATGAGCAGGGCAACCGTTTCAACCATGACGAGACCCGCCCCCGCAAGCTGCTCTTGCACAAGAGCGAGATCCGCCGGCTCCACGCGGCCGCCACCCAACGTAACTGGACCATTGTGCCGCTGCGGGTCTACATCAACGAGCGGGGCCGCGCCAAGGTCGAGATCGGGCTGGCGCGCGGCAAGCAGCTCCACGACAAGCGAGAGACCATCGCCAAGCGCGAGAGCGAGCGCGAGCTGCGCCGGGTGCTCAAGAACGCCTATTGATCATGCCGTCTGATGCCCGGCGCAGAATGCCACCGCGCCCCCGCCCGCCCGCTCGCGTGCGCCCCCTGGCGCTTCCGGCCTTTGACCCGCTGGCGCTGCCCCACGGCGAGCTAACCCTGCCTGCCTTTCTGCCCGATGCTACACTGGGCGTCGTGCGGGCTGTGGACAGTGTGGATGTGGCGGCCTGTGGCGTGCAGGCGCTGGTGATGAACACCTTTCACCTCATGCAGCGCCCCGGCTCTTCCACCATCCAGGCGTTGGGCGGGCTGCACCGCATGAGCGCCTGGCCGCGGCCCATTGTCACCGACTCCGGCGGCTTCCAGGCTTACTCACTCATCCGCCAGAACCCCAAGTATGGCAGCCTGACCGACAACGGCATTCTCTTTCGCCCCGAAGGGTCGGACCGCAAGCTCCAGTTGACGCCGGAAAAGTGCATCCAGCTCCAAATGAGCTACGGCGCGGACGTGCTCATGTGTCTGGACGATTGCACCCATGTGGATGACCCGCCGGAGCAGCAGGAGCTGTCGGTGCGGCGGACTGTGGCCTGGGCGCGGCGCTGCAAAGAGGAGTTTGAGCGGCTGTTGGCCCAGCGCAAGGACGGCCCCCGGCCCCTGCTCTTTGGGGTGGTGCAGGGGGGCGGCTCGCGTGAGCTGCGCCGGGCCTGCGCCGAGGCGCTGCTGGAGATCGGCTTTGATGGCTTTGGCTATGGCGGCTGGCCGCTGGACAGCGAGGGCAATCTGCTGGAGGAGATGCTGGCCTACACCCGCGAGCTGATCCCGGCCCGCCTGCCCATGCACGCGCTCGGCGTCGGCCACCCGGCCAGCATCGCCGCCTGCACAGCGCTGGGCTATGGTCTCTTCGACTCCGCCCTGCCGACGCGCGACGCACGGCATGGCCGGCTCTACGTCTTCACCGATGCGACGCCGCTCCCATCGCTCGCCGGCGAGTGGTTTCGCTTCCTCTACATCAGCGATGATAAGTACATCAAGGACGCGCGGCCAGTGGAGCCTGGCTGCGACTGTCTGACCTGCACCCACTACAGCCGCGGCTATCTCCATCACCTCTTCAAGAGCAATGACGCCGCCTTTTTGCGGCTGGCGACCCTCCACAACTTGCGCTTTATGGCGCGGCTGATGGCTGCGCTGCAAGGGGTGAGCCGTGACCAAGGCCGCGCCTGACGTTTACCAACCGCCGGAGCTGGCGCGGTTGGTGGCGGCGGTGTGCGCAAGCGCCAAGTACCGCCAGGTCGCGCCGGGGCTGATCGCCGCCATCGGCGCAGGCGAGCTGGCGAAGGGGCGAAGCTGGAAGGAGGCGGTCAAGGCCACCAAGAACAAGCTCCATCAGGTGGCCGGCGCATATCTGCCGGAGCGACCCGACTACCGCGGCTGGCTCGCCCGGCTGGCCCAGGCATCCACCCCTGCCGCCCAGGCCGAGGTCTGTCAGGCCATCATGGCCCACCATGCCTCGACGCGCGAGCGGCTGCCGGCGCTGGCGCAATTCTATCCCACCCTCTTTGCCGGCCTGCCGCCGATCACCTCTGTGCTGGACCTAGCCTGCGGGCTGAACCCGCTGGCGCGGCCCTGGATGCCCTTGGCGCCGGATGCGTCCTATTTTGCCTGTGACATTTACCAGGACCAGGCCGACTTCCTGAACGGCTGCTTTGCGCTGCTCGGTGTGGCGGGCCGGGCTTGGGTCTGTGACCTAATACAGGCCGCGCCGGACCAGGAGGCCGATGTGGCGCTGCTGCTCAAGGCTATCCCCTGCCTCGGGCAGATTGATAAGGGCATCGGCCCGCGCCTGCTGGAGCAAGTGCGCGCGCCGGTCGTCATCGTCTCCTATCCGGTGCAGAGTCTGGGAGGGCGGCAGAAGGGGATGGCGACGAATTACGCGGCCCATTTCGAGGCGCTGGCGGCAGGCCGGCCCTGGCAGGTGACTCGCTACGACTTTCCCCACGAGTTGGTGTTCCGCATCCTTCGCTGACGTTGCCGGCGCTGTATGGCTAACCCACGCTTGCACACGCTGTGGACGGCAGCGAGCCGTTCATCCCCTCCACCGCAGTAGAAGGCCATAAGGGTCCGCGGCGGAGGAGAACGTGCCCTAACGGACTCGTACCGGCGTTACCGGCTGGCCGCCGGCCGCCGAGGCCAAGATTGCCTCCATCACGGCCAGGTCTTGCAGCGCCTCCGCCGGGCTGTTCAGGTGAGGTTCGCCGTGGCGGATGGCGCGGGCAAAGGCCAGCAGCTCCTTCTCGACCCCATCGAAGCCGCTGCATTCGATGCGCTCTGTCTTGCCCTCGCGCGTGATCTCCAACTCACGGCGCTGGACGCGCAGCGCGCCCTGGACGCCGACGACATGCAAGGTGGGCGGCCAGGGCGCGCCGGCGGCATAGCTCGCCACGTAGACGCCCAGCGCGCCGCTCTCAAAGCGCAG
>DATLZJ010000529.1:0-6125 GCA_035574055.1 Caldilineaceae bacterium | reverse complement strand
CTGCTTCCATATCGGTCTCGTTGGACCGGAAGGCAGGGGCGCAGCCGGTAAAACCGCCCAGCTACGGCTGCAGGTAGGGCAAGAAGAGCCGCCGCAGCCCAGGCGGCTGCTCGCCTGGGTCCAGACTCGTCGGCGCACCCGGTAGGGTGACGCCGGCTGTGCCCTGGTTGAGGAGCGTCACCGCACGCCCCTGCGCCTGCACATTGCTCAACACCAGGGAGAACTGCTCGGCCGGCTGGCCGCGGCGCTCAGGGTTGACCGCCACCACCACCAGCTGCGCCTGCCCGCTCTGCCCGCTGAAGCTCAGCGTACTACTCATCGCCGTGTAGCCCTCCCCGGCTTTGGCGGCGTGTTCTGCGTCATAAAATCGTGAACACGGCTGCTGTTCCCGATGCCAGGTGATAATCCGTAGGTGCGGTATGCTACCGCACGGCTCGATGGCGTCGCGTGTGCCCAGGCGCACGAAAAGCGGCAGCGCTGACGCGCCCTTCCCTGTTGGCCGCATGGGCATGGCGTGCTCACGCTGCGCCAGGTGTGCCTGGCCGCTCGTGGGCGGCGCCCTGCTTTCTATGCTGCGCAGGTTCACGAGGCGCCTTGGCATGGTGGTTTTCCTCCCGCCCGCTTGCTGATTGGCCCGCGCTGCCGGTTCCTGTGTAGGATATACGGGCTGGAATTGAGGCGGGCCTGGCACGGCGGCACGCTCCATACAGCCCGCTGCCAGTAGAGGGGCCTCTGTGGCCTCTACACAACTTCACCGTCGCAGCAACGAAGGAGTGTCACCGATGGGGGAAACCATCCACGTCCTGGCCTTTGCCGGCAGCCTGCGCAGCCGCTCCCATAATCGCGGCTTGATCCGCACTGCCGCCGAGTTGGCCCCACCTTACGTCGAGATTGAGACCTTCGACCTGACGCCCATCCCGCTCTACAACGCCGACCTGACCCCCACACCGGAGGCCGTGGTCGAGTTCCGGCAAAAGATCAAGGCCGCCGACGCCCTGCTCATCGCCACGCCGGAGTACAACTACTCGGTCTCCGGCGTGCTCAAGAACGCGATTGACTGGGCCTCACGCGCCATCTCGCGCGACGAGCCGGCCGCGCTCCAGGGCAAACCCGCGGCCATCCTGGGGGCCGGCGGGCGCTTTGGCACCGTGCGCGCCCAGGCCCACCTGCGCTACATTCTGCTCCACAACGATGTCAAAGTGGTCAACAAACCGGAGGTGATGGTCGTTCGCTCTTGGGAGCATTTCGACCAAGAGGGCAACCTGACCGATGAAACGACCCGCCAGCAAGTGGCGGAGCTGGTGGAGGCGCTCTATCAATGGGTCATCCAACTGCGGAAGTAGCTTTGGACTCAAGTCCAGGCTCAAAGCAGAAGCCCACTCAAAGGGGACTGGTAGCGGCCGCACCGTAGGTGCGGCATCCTGCCGCACGGCTTGTGTAGTAGGTGCGGCATCCTGCCGCACGTACGTCAAGCGAAAGCGTGCGCTAGAATAGCGCACCTACGATGCCGCCAGGATGCCGCGCCTACGCGCTGCCGTCTGGCGCTGTGACCTGAAACAGCGTTCACGAAATTTCTGGGAGTTTATTGGAGATTGATTGGCGAGAACACGCCAGCCTGTCAGCGAATCACCGCCAGATCAGGGATAACCCGGTCGCAGGGTCGAAGAATTGCACCCGCTCCGTCTGGAGTTTGGCGTAAACCGGCTCACCGATCTGGAAGTCCATCGCCGGGTCGGTAAGGACATGTAGCTCGCCCGCCGGCATCTTCACCGTCACCAGGTCATCCCGGCCCAGCGGCTCGACCACAAACACCTCGCCCGCGACCGCGCCGGGCGCAGCCTCCCGGCTCAACGACACATCCTCGGGACGGATGCCCATGACCACCGCGCCTCGCCCGGCGGCCTTCTGCGCCCGCTTGGCGTCCACCGGCACGTCCAGCTCGGCGGCCCGCGCCCGGTATGCGCCGCCATCCTGCACCACCTCGACATCGAGGAAGTTCATGGGCGGGTTGCCCACAAACCCGGCGATGAAGAGCGTCTGGGGCTGGTCATACAGCTCGTCGGGCGTGCAATAGGCTTGCAGCCGGCCGTCCTTAATCACCGCGATGCGGTCGGCCATGGTCATGGCCTCCACCTGGTCATGGGTCACGTAAATGGCGGTGATGCCCAGCTCCATTTGCAGCCGCTTGATCTCGGCGCGCATGGTCAGCCGCAGCCGTGCGTCCAGGTTGCTCAACGGCTCGTCGAAGAGCAGCAAGTCCGGCTGTTTAGCAAGCGCCCGGCCCAGCGCCACCCGTTGCTGCTGCCCACCGGAAAGCTGGCCGGGCCGGCGGTCCATCAAATGGGCGATGCCCATCTTTTCGGCGACTGCCTTGGCCCGGCTGTCCATGACCGCCTTGGGCGTCTTCTTCAGCTTCATCGGGAAGACAATGTTCTCATAGACGGTCATATGGGGATAGAGCGCGTAGCTCTGAAAGACCATGCCGATGTTGCGGTCCTTGGGCTGCACTCGGTTCATGACCCGCTCGCCAAAGCGGATGGCCCCGGCGGAGGGGCGATAGATGCCGGCGGTCATCAACAGGGTCGTCGTCTTACCACAGCCGGAAGGGCCGAGCAGCGCCACAAACTCGCCGTCGCGCACCTCCATGCTGATGCTGTCCACGGCCACCACATCGCCAAAGCGTTTGGTCAGGTTATCAAAGACGACATTCATCTCACGTCCCGCCTTTCGACCCGCCGCCGAAAATGCTCAACAGCGTCTCCTGGGTAAAGATAAAGAAGATCAGAATCGGAATGAGTTGGAACAGCCCCACCGCGGCCACTTCGCTGTAGTTCACCGGCGCGGTGTCGCTGACCAGGCCGCGCAGATAGGGCGCAATCGTGCTTTGCTCCCGCGTGGTCATGAAGGTATAGGGGATCAGAAAAGCATTCCAGCCGGAGATAAAGGAGAAGATGGAGAGCGCGGCAATGCCGGGCCGGATCATGGGCATGACGATCTGCCGCCAAGCGCGGAAGCGCGAGCAGCCGTCAATCAGCGCTGCCCGCTCCATATCCCAGGAAACCTGGTCGAAAAAGCCCTTCATCAGCCAGATGCCCAACGGCAGCTCCAGCGCCACACTGACCAGGATCACGCCGCCAAGCGTGTTGTAGCCGAAGCCGCCGATCAAAGGTATCCCGCGCCCCAAGATGGGGATGCCGGTGATCCAGCGCAGGACAAAGTAGATGGCGATGAGCAGGGTCACGCTGGGAAAGGCGTGGAGGATCAGGGTCGTCGCCAGAAAGGTCTTGCGCCCCGGAAAGCTGATGCGCGAGAGGGCATAGCCGGCCATCGAGGAGACGATGACCACGCCGATCGTCAGCCCGGTCGCCAACACGAAGGTGTTGAAGGCTAGTTGCCAGACAATCGGCTCTTCCCACAGAAAGGCCCAATTTTCCAGCGTCAGCCCCCCAAAATTGCCGTTGGCGTCTACCGGCGTCAGGCCGTGGGTGCGCTCGGCAAAGGTGGAGATGAGGACCCAGATATAGCCGATGACAATGGGAACCGTCAGCAGGATCAGCAGGGTCAGCGGCAGAGCCGCGCGCCAGCGACCACCTACGCCCATGGTTTCTTCCATCGGATGCTCCTCCTAAACACTGCCTGGCGAAGATCAAGCCGCCTAGAGCGCCTCGATCTTCGGCTCCTGCACCAGCGCGTTGAACTGGAAATAGCGCATGTAGATCACGGCCATCACAATCCCGACCAGCACCAGCACGGTCGCCAGCGCCGCGCCGAAGCCCCACTGGAAATTGCCGATATAGTTGTTCAGCGCACGATGGTAGGCCCAGAGCGACCAGACCTCCGTGTTGAACTGGCCGTCGGTCAGCAGCAAGATGTACTCGAACGAGGTCAGCAGGGAGAGCGTCTGGTAGGTAGTGACGAAGAGCAGCGGCCAGCGGATCATGGGCAGGATCAGATAGCGCACCCGCTGCCAGAGCGAGCAGCCATCTACAAGCGCGGCGATCATATAATCGCGCGGGATCGACTCGATGGCCGACGTAAAAATGATCATGCCAAACGAGGCGCCGATCACGCCATTGGTGAGGATGACAAAGAGCCAGGGCTGCGCCGGCACCCAGTTGGTCGGCTCAACCCCCATCGGCCCCAAGAGGTGCGCGTTGAGGATGCCATAGGGCGCGTCGGCGGCGATATATTTCCACATCATGATATAGACCACCGACGGCGTAATGCGCGGCAGCAGCCAGAGCGCCCTGAAGACAAAGCCCGCCCGCCGCGGGATGTGGGTGCTGAGCAGCGCCACCACCAGCGCCATGCCGATATTGAAGAGGCTCAACGTCAGCGCCACATACTTGACCGTGTTCCAGGTGATCGAGCGGGCCTGGGGATTGGCCGCGATCCGCTGGTAGTTCTCCAGACCGATCCACTGCCAACGTTCAAAGCCGGTGGCGGAGCTCATGTCGGTGGCAGAGAGGCCGATGGTGATCACCACAGGCGCCAGGAAAAAGAGAACGACCAGCACCACAGCCGGCGCCATGAAGAGCAGCGGCCCCAACGACCGCCGCACCGAGTCGGTCCACGATTCACGGACCAGGGATGGAGCAACCGGCGCCAGGGCCGGCTCGCTGGTTGCAGTCATGTCACTTCCTTCATTGAGGTCAACGAGGTCAACCGTTGAAGCCAACGTCTACTGTTCCCGACAAGCTAACTCGCCGGGAACAGTAGATTGGCTGATAGCCTCCTGCAACGCAGTCAGCTTGCTTACTCCTCGACCTTATCCCTCGACCTTATCCCTCAACTTCACTCGTCAACGCTACTCTTCGACGATCAGGAAATCGGCCAGCTCGGCCTGGAGCTGCTGCACAGCCTGGGCCGCAGCGTCCGCCGGAGACAGCTCGCCGTTCTCCGCCCGCACCATGTAATCGAAGAGGATGTCATAGTAAGGGCCATACATGACATGGTTGGGCTGGTAGAAGGCATAGTCCAGCATGTAGAGCGTGTCGGAGAGGAGCCGGTCGTTGGCGTACTCCTCATAGTCGGCTTGGGACTTGAGGATGCCCAGATGGGTGCTCTCGACCGCGTGCAGGGTGTTGATCTCCGGTGTGGTGGTCTTGGCAAGCACCGCACAGGCCGCCATCTGATTTTCACTGCCCGACGCCTGGGGCGTGGTGATCATATAGACCAGCGGGTGCGACAGGGTAGCGCCCGGCTGGCCCGGAATGCCGGTGGGCTGGAGCGCATAGCCGACGAAGTCAAAGAGGTAATCCTGCCCGCCTCGGTCGGCCACATAGTTGGTCGCCCAATCGGCCCACTGCCAAATGCCGCCGTTCCAGAAAAGCACATCGCCGTTGGAGACGGTCTGGTGCCAAATCGTGAACTCGGTGCCGATGTAGTTCTCTGGAGTGATCCCTTCCTCCACCACCCGGCGCTGGAAGGCATACCACTGCTCCAGGGCTGAGGGGGTGACAACCAGCTTATCCTGCTCGGCGTCATAGAGCTTGCCGCCGTAGGCATGGTAGTACTGGAGGAAGTCGCCGCCCTTGGTGGGGCGATGCCAGTAGCCGTAGCCCGGCTCCACCACGCCGGCATCCACCGCCTGCTTGGCCGTGGCGATCAGGTCGTCGAGGGTGAACTCGCCGTTCATAATCCGCTCCGGCAGGCTATCAATCTCCTCCTGGCTCCACCCAAGCTCGGCCAGCTTGCCCTTGTGATAGAACATGGGCCGCGCTTCGGTGTCCTGGGGCACACCCCAAATCTTGCCCTGCCAGGTCACGGAGTCCCACAGGCTGTCAATGACATCATCGAACTCCGGATAGGACTGGCGGCACTCCTCGAACTCGATGATGTAGCCTGCGTTGGCCCAGACCGCCACATCCTCATGACCGGAGAGGACAATTTCCGGGGCCTCGCCCGAATCGGCGGCCAGCGTGAATTTCTTCTTATAGTCGGCCCAACCGGTGCTGTCATTCATGGGAATGACCGTCACATCATAATCTTCAACCGCTTCGGCAGCCTGGGCGGGACCGTCCGCCCGCCAATGCTCCACATTGTTGGCCTGCGCCCACACCTCAATCTCAATGGGGCCGGCAGACGGCGCGGCCTCTCCGCCGGCGGCCTCGCCGCTCTCGGCA
>DATLZJ010000528.1:0-5864 GCA_035574055.1 Caldilineaceae bacterium | reverse complement strand
TCTCGGTGGGCGCCAACCTAGTGGTGATGGGGCTGGCGGCGCAAGCAGGCCAGTGGGATGAGCTGGAGCGCCTGATCCGCGCCGGACAAGATGCCTTGATGGCCGTGCGCCGCTCCCCCAAGCCGGTTGTGGCCGCGCCCTTCCAGCGGGCGCTCGGCGGCGGCGCGGAGGTCTGCCTGGCCGCCAGCCGCGTGGTGGCCCACGCTGAGACCTACATCGGCCTGGTGGAGGTGGGGGTCGGGCTGATTCCGGGTTGGGGCGGCTGTAAGGAGATGGCGCGCCGGATTATCTCGCCCCATATGCGCGCGACGAATGTCAACCCGACGCCCTATCTGCGCCGGGCCTTTGAGCAGATCGGCTATGCCAAGGTCTCAACGTCGGCCCAGGAGGCCAGGGAGATGGAGCTGCTCGGCCCCCAGGACCGGATCGTGATGAACCGCGACCACCTGTTGGCGGAAGCCAAGCGCGAGGTGCTTTATCTGGCCGAACAGGGGTACCGCCCGCCGCTCACAACGGGCAATGTTTATGCCGCCGGCCGGGATGTACTGGCGAGCGTGCGGATTGAGGTCTACTCGCTCCAGCAGGGCGGTTATATCAGCGAGCATGATGCGACCATCGCCAACAAGCTGGGCTATGTGCTGTGCGGCGGCGACCTGAGCGCGCCCGCCTGGATGGACGAGCAATACTTCCTGGACCTGGAGCGCGAGGCGTTCCTGAGCCTGGTCGGCCTACCTAAGACCCAAGAGCGTATTTGGTACATGCTGCAGAACGGGAAACCGCTTCGTAATTAGGAGGAACTCTCTTGCAGAAGAATGGGAATCGAAACGCGGTGATTGTTGCGGCGGCGCGGACGGCGGTGGGCAAGGCGCCACGCGGCGCGCTGCGCACTGTCCGCCCGGACGATATGGCGGCGGCGGTGGTGGCTGCGGTGGTAGAGCGAGCCGGCATTGACCCTGCCGAGGTTGAGGATGTGGCGCTGGGCTGCGCCTTTCCCGAAGCCGAACAGGGAATGAATGTGGCGCGCATTGCCGTGCTACGCGCGGGGCTGCCGGAACGGGTGACCGGGCAGACGATCAATCGCTTCTGCGCCAGCGGCTTGCAGACCATTGCCACCGCCGCCCACCAGATTATGGCGGGCATGGGCGATGTGATCATCGCCGGCGGCGTGGAGAGCATGTCCATGGTGCCGATGATCGGCAACAAGTTCGTCGCTAACCCCACCCTGGCCGCGGAGTATCCCGGCGTCTACCTGGGGATGGGCTTGACTGCCGAGAATGTGGCGCGCCAGTATGAGGTGACGCGTGAGGAGCAGGACGCGTTTGCCCTGCGCAGCCATCAACGGGCCGCCGCCGCCCAGGATGCCGGTAAGTTCGCCGATGAGATTGTGCCGCTGGAGGTCACAGTCAAGAGCGGCGCAGGCCATGAGGTGCAGGAGAGCCGTTACCGCTTTGACCAAGATGAAGGGATTCGCCAGGATACCTCGGCGGAGGCGCTGGCGAAGCTGCGCCCCGTCTTCCATGCGTCGGGCACGGTGACGGCAGGCAACAGCAGCCAGACCAGTGACGGCGCGGCGGCGGTGCTGCTCATGAGTGAGGAGCGGGCGCGGGCGCTGGGGCTGAGGCCGCTGGCCCGCTTTGTCAGCTTTGCCGTGGGCGGCGTCCATCCCGAACTCATGGGCATTGGTCCGGTCGAGGCGGTGCCCAAGGCGTTGAAGTATGCCGGGATGGCGCTGAACGATATTGACCTGATCGAACTGAACGAGGCGTTTGCCGCGCAAGCCCTGGCGGTGATCCGCACGCTGGGGTTTGATGAAGAGATTACGAATGTGAATGGCGGGGCAATTGCCCTGGGCCATCCCCTTGGCTGCACCGGCGCCAAGCTGACCGTGCAGCTTTTGCATGAGTTGGGCCGCCGCCAACAAACGATGGGCCTTGTCACCATGTGTATCGGTGGGGGGATGGGGGCAGCCGGTATCTTTGAGCGGCTAAATTGAGGCTTGCGTCCAGAGAGGTGCCGTGGTAGAGTATAGGTACCACGGCACTTCGGCGCAATCTGGACACGCCATCCTACGTGAATTTTCTCGAACCCTCTGCACACAATATTGTTTCTAGGCGAGCGATCTCGACGCGCGCGTTCGGCGCGCGCCGCGAAGGTGGCTCAATTTGTTGTTTGTTCGCCCTTCCATGAAGTAGTAGCAATGCCGTCTCCAGGAGGAAGACCATCGTGTCCAAGCGGATCTATGTGGGAAATCTGCCCTTCCGGGCAACTGAGGACCAAGTGCGGGATTTGTTTTCACGATACGGACCTGTTGATTCTGTTGCCATGATCACAGATCGGGAAACCGGCAAGTTCCGGGGATTCTGCTTTGTGGAAATGGGCGACGAAGACGCGGACGAAGCCATCAAGGCGTTGAATGGCTATCAGATGGATGGCCGCGCACTGCGCATCAACGAAGCTCAGCCCAGAGAGAACAGCCGTGGCATGGGCGGGGGCGGTGTTGGGCGCGGCGCCGGGGGCGGCGGCGGATACCGGGATAACCGGGACCGAGACCGTGACCGTGGCCCGCGGCGCATGTAACTTCCTGGCCGTCCAAGCGCTTACCCCCCTCCTAAGGGCGCCCTACCGGGCCTCTGCCGGCAGCGCGTTCGCCGGAGTTTCACACTTATAACGCCGGCTTGATTTGATCGAGATGGGAGGTCGGCCCGCAGCGCGGGCCGGCCTGTTCCATTTGCCGCGCTTCAGCACAGGATGAATGAGGGCAGAGGGAATATGAGACCTGCCAGCGGAGGCGACGGTTCGGGCGCCCAGAGAAACCTGCACAACCGCCCACTTGTCTTGAGGAGAAGCACATGCATTCCTTTGCACGTCTGATTGTCCCGCCAGGCGCAGTCGGCATCCATTGGTTTGGGCAAAGCTCGTTTGCCCTCAAAGATGCAGCGGGGACGATTGTCCAACTCGACCCCTACTTTCCCCGCGAGCGCCCGCCCGACCGCTTTATCCATGCCGCGCCGCCGCTGGATGAGACGACCCTGCGCACGGACTATGTGTTGCTGACCCACAACCACCGCGACCACACCTGGCCGGAGTCGCTTCAGCGCATCCACAGCGCCTTTAGCCACTGTCGCTTTGTTGGCCCGCCGGAGAGTATTGCCAACCTGCGCGAGCATGGGCTGCCCCCAGAGCAACTGGTGACGGTGACTGCCGGCGAGACGGTGCAACTGGGAGCGATGGCCGCCTACGCAGTTTGGGCCAAGCCGCCCCAGGGGGCGCCCGAAGACCGGATTGACCCGCCCGACGTGCAACACCTAGGCTATGTGGTGGAGGCGGGCGGCGTGCGCGTCTACGTCTCCGGCGACCCCATCCACACCTTTGCTGAGAAGGACGAGTTGATCCAGCCCATCGCCACGTTGCTCCCGCACATTGGCCTCTTGACCACCCATCCGACGGAAGGGGAGTTCCCCTTCTTCGACGGCTCGGTCAAGATGGCGCGGCGTATTGGCCTCCGCACAGCTGTGCCCGCCCATTACCAGTGCTTTGTCAAGCGCAACTACGACCCGCAGGCGTGGGCAGCTGCCTTCCCCGCGGATGGGCCGGAGCTGCTGATCATCCCTTACAACCGGGCGGTGGTCTACCGGCCCCTGTAAATGGACCGCTAACTGCCTGTGATTTCCCTCCGTTGCTTTATGCCGTCGGCCGGTTGGCATCCCTCGCGACAGCAAGTATAATCCTCCCAAAGCTCAGGGCGTCAACACGATTCTGGCGGATAGGAAGGTGTATGGAGAGAGCGCCGCTGCCAGCACTGACCACGGCGCAAATGCGCGAGGTGGACCGGCTGATGGTCGAGGAGTATAGGATCACGCTGCTCCAGATGATGGAGAATGCAGGTCGCGCCCTGGCGCTGGTTGCCAAGCGCCTATTGGCCGGCGACCTCGCCGAGCGGCCCATCGTGGTGCTGGCCGGTCGGGGGAATAATGGCGGCGGCGGGCTGGCGGCGGCGCGCCACCTGCTCAACTGGGGCGCGTGGGTCCAGGTGTTGTGCGCCTACCCGCCCGATGGCTATACAGGTATACCCGCCCAGCAATTGGCGACGCTCCAGGCCATGAGCGCGCCGCTGGCCTGGGCCGAGGAGGGGTGGGAGCTGCCGCCCTGTGATCTGGTGATTGATGCTATCATTGGCTATGGCCTGCGCGGCGAGCCGCAGGGCAAAGCGCGCGACCTGGTGCAACTCGCCAACAGCAGCGTGGCCCCCATCCTGAGCCTGGACATCCCCAGCGGGCTGGATGCCGATGAGGGCCGGCTCTACGCGCCCCATATCGCCGCGGCGGCGACGTTGGCCCTGGCGCTGCCCAAGCGCGGCCTCTTGGTGGAGCCGGGGCGCAGCGCCTGCGGCGACCTCTTTCTGGCGGATATTGGCGTGCCGCCGGAGCTATACGCGCGGCTGGATATCGAGACGCCGCCGGTTTTTGCCCTGGACCCGATTCTGGCGCTGGATGTCGTGGATGGGCAGGCGGTGGTGCTTGGCCCGATGAGCCAAGCTTGATCCGCCGGTCCCATCCGACCGGCCCAAAACTACACAAAGCAAAACCGCACAGAATCAAGACTGTACAGAATACCGTACAGAATACCGTACAGAATACCGTACAGAATAAGGTCAATCCCTAGCAGCATAGCAGACGGTATCATGGCGAAAGGGAAAGAGTTGTGGTGGAGATCACCGGACAGACAGTATGGAGCGTGGCGGCGCTGGCGCTGATCCTGATCGGCCTGGCCGGCTCCGTGATCCCGGTGCTGCCCGGTCCCTTTCTGATCTGGCTTGGCGCTCTTGTGTGGGCCTGGGCCGACGGCTTCACGCGTATCGGTTGGGGCGCCCTGACGGTCTTGGGCTTGCTGGCCGTGATCGCCTGGGGGTCCGACCTCTTTCTGAGCACAGTGATGAGCCGGCGGGCAGGCGCAAGCTGGAAGGCCATCGTTGCGGCCATTGTGGGCGGCCTGGCGGGGGCGTCGCTTCTTAGCTTCGTACCGGTGTTGGGGACGGTGCTGGGCGCGATCCTCGGCGCGATCGCCGGTATGTGGCTGATCGAGTATTGGGATAAGGGCAGCGCGCCGGCTGCTACCAGCGCCGTTCAGGCCTACATCAGCAGCCTGATCGTCGCCGCGCTGCTGGAGATGACCATCGCCGTGGTGATGGTTGCCATCTTTGCCTGGCAGGCGTTTCTCTGATCCGGCCACCTCAACTGCCGTCTTGCGCGCCCCACCTGTTCAGGACAGCGCCACGTCGCAGATCTGCCCCATGCGCACCATCCTCTTTGTCAATGGCGTCATCAAAAGCTATGAATGGGTGCGTCCCTGGCTGCGGCCTGATGATTACCTGGTCGCCGCCGACGGCGGCACGCGCCACGCGCTGGCGCTTGGGCTGCGCCCTCATGTGATTGTGGGCGATTTGGACAGTCTGGAGCCGGCGCTGGTCGAGCAGCTTGCCGCGCAGGGGACCAGCTTCGAGCGCCATCCGGTGGGTAAAGACGCAACCGACCTGGAGCTGGCATTGGAGCAGGCGATTCGAGACGGGGCCAGCGAGATCGTGATCCTGGGCGCGTTGGGCGGGCGGCTCGACTTGACGCTCGCCAATGTGCTGCTCTTGGCCCAACGGGTGTGGCCTGTCCCGCTCTGGCTGGTCGAGGAGGATCAGGTCGCCTCTATCCTGCGCGGCGGAGAGGCGCTGACGCTATCGGCGGCGCCCGGCGCGACGGTGAGCCTGCTGCCCCTGAGCGCAGAGGTTACAGGCATCACTTATCATGGCCTGCTCTATCCACTGACCAATGCCACGCTGCGATTGGGCAGCACGCGGGGCGTCAGCAATGTGGTAA
>DATLZJ010000527.1:0-2187 GCA_035574055.1 Caldilineaceae bacterium | reverse complement strand
CCTCGGTGGTCGCGCCTTCCTGGGCTTCTTGACCGGCCAGGGCCGTCTGTCCCTCTAGCCCGCTCTCTTCAATGGTCTCATCAATTTCGCCGCTGGTCTGGGGTTCTTCCAGGTTTTCGACGTTGCCGGGGCCAAGCTCATCGCCGCAGGCGGCCAGGAGGAAGGCCAGACTCAACGCCAGCAAACATAAGGCCAGGGTGCGCAGCTGACGCGATGGCTTCATACGGGTTCTCCTCTGTTCATCGGCGCCTGAGTCATTCCAGGCGCCGATGGCATTTTACGAACGGTAAGAATAGGAAAGACGAGGCTCAGATGGCGTGGCTGCCCATCCCGCTGCCGGCAGCGCCGCCGATAGCGCTGGCCGACGGCTGCCAGGCCCGCTGGGTGTTGGCAACCGCCTGCTCTGCGCTGCTGATGGTCAAACCTGGGATATGCTCGCGCAGGTCCTCGAGGACGACGTGGGGGATAACCCGGTTGATCTCCATGATGAGCTGGCTGTAGTGCTGCAAGTGGCGGAGGGCCAGGTCGGCAGTGACCTGATCCTGGAGCGCCAGGCCGGTGGTGTGCAGCATGGTGTAGCTGACGGCAGCCAGGTTGAGCGCGGTGTAGTCATCGCGCAGCATCTTGGAGACGCTCTCGGTGCGGATTTTGTCATACATCCCCGCGACGGCGCCCAGGGCTGAGGCGGCCAATTCCTTGATCCCCTTGGCCGGGTCGCCGCCGAGCGCCTTGAGGTGCTGTTTGAGATGCTCCTCATGCTGCTCGGTCATGGAGGCGATCTGCTGAATGAGGCGGGCGGCCTGGGGGTTGTGCTCGTAGACATGGCTGTCGCCCTGTTGGCGCTTGAGCGCGTCGCCGATGTGCTGCTCGACCGCGATCATGTCGCTGACGTACTGCTGGAGCGTGTCCATACGCTGCTTGATATGGTCATCTTGCATTTTCATGGTTGTGAATCCTCCCGTTCGGGTCTGAGCGCTCCGGCGTTTTGGCCGGCATCCTGTCCAGTGTTCATCGAGTGTTCATCGTTAGGTCCGGCGCGGAAGCCGCCCAAGAAAGGCAGCTATTCCCAGGCCGGACGGCGAGACCTGCTGTCGCAAGCCCCCAAAACGGCGCCTACGATTGTACGCGGCTGATTGTACGCGGCCGCTTCCACAGAGACCATATGCCCTGATATAGAGGCCGGTACAGCCGGGGGTTTGAGAAGGCTTTGCCAGAGGCGGTTTTGCTGCTGGAGCGAGGGCTGCGTCCGGCGCGCAAGGGGAGGGGCGCCATTTTTTCCGGAAGCAATGGGCGAATAGTTCCTATTGACAATTAGAACATATGTTCTATTGTTGCCATAGGTGTGTGTGCGAAGGGAGTGAGATGGGCCATGCAGGCGATCTGGAAGCAGCGCCCCAACGAGCCTGACCTCTGGTATGCCCGCTTTGAGCTGTACCGGTTGCTGGGGCCGAGGCGCTCACTGGTCAAGGTGTACCGGTTGAGCATGAGGCTGGAGGAGCAGCCGGTGCGCAAGCCGGGGCCGCTCTGGTATGCGATGGCGAAGGAGTGGGACTGGCGGCTGCGGGCAGCGGCCTGGGATACGGCCCTGGAGGTTCGGGCCGCCCAGCAACAGGAGCCGCGGCGCGACCCCTATGCCGACCGGCGGGCGAAGCTCGACGAGCTGATCGCTGGCGTGCTCAAGGCGCTGGACGAGGCGGATTTGAAGAATCTGGAGCGGGATGAGGCCAGGAGGATTTTGCCGACGCTGCGCGGGCTGCTGCGCGACCTGATGGCGGCGCAGCGCAGTGAGGCAGGGCTGCGCCAGGCGGCAGAGCCGGTGAGCCAGGATGCCCTTTCCGCCGATATGCTGCGCCAGGTGGATTTGGAGCTGGAGCGGTGGCAGAGCGACCGCGGGCTGGCGCCCCTGGCCGGGCCGGTTGACCGGCGGCTGCCGGGGCCGGCGCCGCCCTCTGGACCGGCGGATGGGGAGAGGCGGGCGGCGCTGCGGGATGTGCTGGCGAGCCTTTATCCGGATGAGGCCAGCGCACGGCGGGTGGCCGCCCAGGCCGGTCTGGAGGTGGGGCGGATTTCGTTTTCGGCCCAGGCGGTGAACAACTGGCACGCAATCCTGACCGAGGCCGAGCGCAGCGACCAGCTCCAGACGCTGATCCAGGTGGTGCGGAGCGAGTATGGCGCCAACCGGGCGCT
>DATLZJ010000526.1:0-4972 GCA_035574055.1 Caldilineaceae bacterium | reverse complement strand
GGCGACCGGTCGCTCGACGGCAAAGCCCTCGGCGCTGAGGATCTCGGCGAGCTTATCGGCAACTGCGCCTGCGGAACAGGTCGGGCTGGGCACAGCGGCCAGCGCCATCGCCGTCTCCAACAGCCGTTCCCGGTTGACTGTCGCCTTTACCTGCTCGACTACATCTTGCGGCAGCACGTCTTCACTTGCCCTGTCTGTGTTCTTTCGTCTTTGATATGGATTTGATACGGATTTGATATGGAATATGGTTGCCTATTCTAGAGGACCCGCTGCTGCGGCGATGGTCTGTAAACCATTGTACCACTATGCGGCGGCAATTCCACTTGATTAGGGCGGCCAATCTCACTTGCACAGCTTAGGCTTCGAGTGGTTGCTCGCATAAAGAGACCGGCGCCGCCGATGCTCGTTTCCTGAGATGCATCAAGCTGCGCCGGTCTCTATGGTTGACTTTGTTGAGCCGCCAGGTGGTCGTTCCGAAGGAGACTATTCCGTGCGCGCCTTGTAGATCAGTGACTCGCGCGAGGAAAAGCGGAAGCGATTCCAGGTCACCATGCCGTCGGCGTTAGGCTCAAGCATCGGCCCTTTGATATAGGGCTTGACCAGCGCCACCAGGATCGGATGGTAGATGGGCACCAGCGCCACATCCTCGATGAGGATGCGCTCAGCCTGGCTGTATAGCTCGTTGCGCCGCGCCTCGTCGTTGAGGATGGAGCCGGCTTCGCAAAGCAGCGCGTTGTATTGCTGGTTATACCAGGTGTGGCGGCCCGGCATATCCGGCATGGCCGCGCCTGGCTGCTCACAACCGCCCCAGACGCCGAGCAGGTTGCTCCCATCCACGAAGTCGAATTCGTAGGGCACTAGGGCGATGCTCATATCACCCCCCTGGTTGGTCTTCTGCCCGCGCATCATGTCGGTGAAGATGCCGTAGTCCAGGTTCTGGATTTCGGCGGTGACGCCCAGGTTCTCGTTGAGCATGGCGGCAATGGCCTCAGCTGCATTGGTCAGCGCCGGAAACGCCTCGCGCGTGTAGATGGTGAGCGCGGGGAAGCCCTCGCCGTTGGGGTAGCCGGCCTCGGCCATCAACTGCTTGGCAAGCTCAGGGTCATACGCCTGGATATCCTTGAGCGCCTCTACGCTCTCGCCGGGGAAGCCGGGCGGATTCATGGTATAGGCGGCGACGCCCTGGTATTGCAGCGGCCCCTGGATCAACTGCTCACGGTCAATGGCATGGCTGAAGGCCTGGCGCACCTGGAGGTTGTCGAAGGGCGGGTTCCAGGTGTCGAAAAAGAGGTAATAGGTCATGAAGTTAGGCCAGGAGATCAACTGCTCCTTTAGCTCTGGGTTCGCCATGATCTCAGCCATGGCCGACGGCGGCAGGTCCTGCTGGTAGCCGCCGCCGATGGCGTCCAGCTCACCGTTCTTATAGGCAGCGAAACGCACCTCCGGCGCCATGAAGGTCAGGATCAGCTTTTCGATCATCGGCTTGAACGGTCCGGTGTACATGTCGTTGGCGACGAAGACCAGCTCCTTGCCCTTGGTGTAGCTCTCCAGCTTGAAGGGGCCGGCAAAGACCCAATTGTTCTGGTCAAAGGCCCAGGAGCCGTCGTTGAGCCGGTCCTTGACAATGTGCTTGGGCACAACCCAGACATCGGCCATGATCTTGATCAGGAAGGGCACCGGGCGCTCGGTGGTGATGGTGAAGGTGTAGTCATCCACCTTGGCGACGCCCAATTCCTCCGGTGGGACCTCACCGCTGACCACGCCGCTCCAGTTGACGATGCCCATCATGCTGTAGAACCACTCGAAGTCATAGTCGGCGCGGGCATAGCGTTGGAGCGTGAAGACCCAATCGTCGGCGGTGATGGGGGCGCCGTCGCTCCACTTTTTGTCCTCCTGGAGATGGAAGGTCCAAGTCAGCCCATCGTCGGAGACCTCCCAACTGGTACAGGCGTTGGGTTGGGGCTGGAACTCCTTGTCGGGCCGCACACAGGAGTCGGCCCAGGCGAAGACATCGCCTTCGTTCTCGTCGTAGACGCTCGCGTCCCAGGTCATCCAGGTCGCTTCCGTCGCCGGCATCCGGATCACCTGCTCGGAGAGGGGGGCGGCATCGGGGGGCAGGGTGACGCCGACGCTGTTGACAATGGGGCCGGCAGGCGCAGCCGGCTCGGCGGCTTCGGGCGCAGAGGGCTGGCCCGCCGGCGCACAGGCCGCTAACAGGAGCAGCGCCAGCAGGGTCGCCAGCCGCCAAGCGGGGCGGCGCCTTGGGCGAGTGGATTGCAGCTTCATAACTCCTCCCTTGATCTGCTTGCTTTGATCTTCTTGAATGTCTTCGGTCTTCTTAGGTCTGTGAGGCAGAGCAGCCTTTGATTGAATCAAAGCTATGGTTGAACGGAACCAAGGCCGGTACCGCAGGTCAGCGGTCACTTCCCATGCGTGGGTCTAGTGCATCGCGCAGGCCATCGCCCATCAACGTGAAGCCGGTCATCGTCAGAGCGATCATCAGGGCCGGGAAGAAGGCGAGATGCCAAAAAAAGGTCATATTGGCGATGCCGTCCCGGCCTAGCATCTGGCCCCAGCTTGGTGTGGGCGGGTTGATGCCGACGCCGAGGAAACTGAGCGAAGCCTCGGCAAAAATGGCGCGGGGGATGCCCAGGGTGAGGGAGACGATAATGGTCGCGAGCGCGTTGGGCAACATATGCAGCCAGAGGATGCGCGGGGTGCGCAGGCCGACCATGCGCGCGGCCTCGACGAACTCACGTTCGCGCAGTGACAAGAACTGGGCGCGGGTCAGCCGGCAGATCTCGATCCAACTGGTGACGCCGATGGCGATCAGCACGTTCCAGTAGCCTGCACCCAGCCGCGCCATGATCAAATAGGCCAGCAGCAGCGTCGGCAGTGCGGACATAATGTCCACAAAGCGCATGACGGCGAAATCGGCCTTGCCGCCGCGCCAGCCCGCCAGCGCGCCCAGGGGCACGCCAATCGCCAGGGCGATGACCTGGGAAAGGATGCCGATGCTCAAGGAGATGCGCGCGGCGTAGACAATACGGCTGTAGAGGTCGCGACCGTTGAGGTCGGTGCCCATCCAGAAGTCGCTGCTGGGGAAGGCGCCGGTTGGGCCGACAAAGATTTCGTCATAAGGGTAATGGGCGATCAGGGGGCGAGGAGGCCGGCCCAGCAGCCAGGCGATGGGCCAATCGTCGGCAAAGATCGCCATCAACGCCAGGCCGGCGACGATAACCGCGCCGGCCAACGAGAGCTTGTTGCGCGCAAAACGGCGCAGCGCGTCGCCCAGCAGGCTACGCCGCTGCAAGCGCACGGCCGGCTGGCCGCTCTCAAGCGGCAGGGTCGCCACCCCGGCGGCGGGCGCGCCGGCGGTCCCTTTAGCGGAAGCGTATGCGCGGCTCGACGAAGGCATACAATAGGTCGGTGATGAGATAGGTGATAGAGATGAGCACGGCCCACAACATGGTCAGGCCGATGATCATTGGATAGTCTCGCTCAAAGGTGCTGGTGACCCAGAACTTGCCTAGCCCCGGCACGCGGAAGATCTCTTCGATGAAAATAGAGCCGGTGATCAGGTCGGGGATCAACGGGCCAAAGACGGTCAGCATGGGGATCATGGCGTTGCGGAGCACATGGCGGCCCACCACCATCCGCTCGCTCAAGCCTTTGGCCCGGGCCGTGCGCACATAGTCGGCGCGCAGCGCCTCGATCACGCTGGCGCGCGTGTAGCGGGCGATCATGGCGATGGGGGCGAGCGAGTAGGCCGCCACCGGCAATACCCAAGTGCGCGGCCCCTCCCAGCCGCCGGTGGGAAACCATTGTAACGCCAGGGCAAAGACCAGGATGAAAAAGATGCCCCAGACAAAGTGGGGTGTGACAAAGCCGAAGATCGAGAGCAGCGTGGCGAGGTAGTCTATCCAACTGTTCTGGCGCAGCGCCGCAACAATGCCAAGGGGGATGCCTATCCCGAAGGAGACCAGCAGCGTCATCAGCCCCAGGTGAAAGGTGATGGGCCAGGTGCGGCGGATTAGCCCGATGACTGTCTCGTCGGGATGGTCGAAGGAGTGGCCGAAGTCCAGCCGGACGGCGTTGCCCAACCAGATCAGGTATTGCTGCCAGACCGGCTTGTCCAAGCCATAGCGCACCTTGAGCGCGGCAATTTGCTCCTCGGACATGGGCCGTTGCCCCTCGCGCCAGGGGCCGCCGGGCACGCCATGCATGAGGCTGAAGGTGATAATAGAAAGCGCCAACAGCACAAAGAGCAGCCCGACGAGCCGGGCTAGGATGAAGCGAACCATTGCAGTCTTCAGGCGATTCTGGGGGACGAAGTATGGTAGAGGACCGCTCGGCCCGAATCCTCACGCCCCGTTTCTTATGATTCGTCGAGGGAAGTTGCGGATCGTCTACCTTTGGCGGTATAGTGCGTCTGTTCGGCTGTTGTACACCAGCCATCGAATCCTTGTCAACTGTATAATAATGCTGCCATAAACAAAGGGAAAGCCAGGAAAACGGAATCCATGAAGGTGATGGTTATCGGCAGCGGCCTCATGGGGCCTGCCGCCGCCTACAATGCCCTGCTTGACCCGGAGGTTGAGCAGGTGACGCTGGCCGATATGCGCGTTGATCAGCTTGAGCGAGCGCAGGCCAAGCTGGCGCGTATCGCCGATATCAGTAAGCTGTGTATCCGCCAGGTGGATCTGAACGACCGCCGCGCCGCCGCGGCCGCCATCGCCGCCGCGGATGTGGTCGTCGCCGCGCTGCCGAATCGAGTGATCCCGCTGGGGTTGGAGGCGGCGGCGGTGGCGCGGCGTCCGTGGGTTGACCTCAGCCGGCCCACCCGCGACGAGATAGAACGGCTGGGCGCGATGATGGCGCAGGCGGGCGTGCCCGTGGTGTGGGGCTGTGGCCTGGAGCCGGGCCTGACCGAGATCATGGCTCGCTACCTGGCCGAAAAGCTGGACCAAGT
>DATLZJ010000525.1:0-7822 GCA_035574055.1 Caldilineaceae bacterium | reverse complement strand
GGCCATTGGCCCGTGCCCGGCTACATAGCCATGCTCGACCAGGACGTCAGCGGCCTGCGTATTGGCGTAGATGAGCGCTTCATCCGTGACGGTGTATACCCGGAGGTGAGCAATGCGGTGTTGCAAGCCGTCACGCGCCTGACTGAGCTGGGCTTGGAGCCGGTCGAAGTGGTAGTCCCGCAAATCGAGCCGGATCTCATGATGGCTACGTGGTCAACGCTCTGCGCAGGCGACGCAGCGGACGCCCACCGCGCAACCTGGCCCGCCAGGGCAGACGAGTATGGACCCTTCCGCCAGTGGCTCGAGTTTGCGGATACGTTAACCGCGGCCGACTACGCCGCCGCGCACGCCAGGCGCCTGGAATATGCGGGCAAGATGGCCGGCCTCTTTGAAGAGATAGACCTGCTGGCGTGCCCGGCCATGCCCTTCGCCGCCCCCCGGATCGGCGACGACGCGCTGCCGCTCCCCGACGCCAACGTCGTGCGTCCTCGCTTCACCTATCCCTTCAACTTCAGCAACAGTCCTACGCTGACATTGCCATGCGGCTTCACGTCAGACGACCTGCCCATCGCGCTCCAACTGGTCGGCCCCCACTTTTCGGAAGCGACCCTGCTGCGCGTCGGCCACGCGTTCGAGCAGGCGACGGTGTGGCATACGCGCATACCACCCGTATAAATTCGCAGGGCGGCTCGTTAAACGCACGTCCAGCGCCTGCTGTCAACAGCAGGCGGACCTGCCTCATGGTTCGAACTCTGCCTGTTCCACACCGGCGGCATTGGCGCGCCCCCATCCCAAGATACACGCAGCGCGCACGGCGCGTGCAGCCAAGACCCTTTCTGCCTTCGAGTGGCTCGCCTCGTAAGTCTATTTCGCCCAAAACAAACATAAATGGACATGTCAGGGCAGAAACGAACATTGCACGTTGACATTCGCTCACATATGTGCCATACTCAGCAAAGATGTACCCCTTCTCCCCATCAGCACATGTGCAGCGCGCGACTACGGCTCCTACCACGAATCCACGGTGCGCACTCGAAGACGGAGATATGAACCACACTCGTCCCAGGTCTTCGGAGCAGAGACAAATGGATATTTTGGGTCAGTTGCGCAGCCAAGGAAGCGTCGTGGTGGCCGAGCTCAGCGCACAGTTCAACGTCAGTGAGGCCACGATCCGGCGTGATTTGCGCCAGATGGCCGCAGGTAACTTGCTCCAGCGGGTCCATGGCGGGGCGATTCTGGCTCAGTCCGTGGAACGCGAACCGCCCTTCTTACAGCGTACACGCCTCCAAACCCGAGAAAAACAGCGCATCGGCGCAGCCGCTGCTCATCTGATCAATGACGGCGATACGGTGATTTTGCTCGGCGGCAGTACGACACTAGAGATCGCACCCCATCTCGCCCACAAGGCCGACCTGACGATCATCACCGATTCCCTGTTGATCGCCCAGGGTGTTGCCAAGCACACAGACATCACCGTGATTATGTTAGGGGGAGTGGTGCGCAAGTCTGAGCTTACGACGGGTGGGCACTTGGTCCAACTCTGTCTGCAAGAGCTTCGCGCCAACAAGGTCATCTTTGGGGTGCGGGCCGTCCACTTTGAGCAGGGGTTGTTGCTAGACGCCGTGGCCGAGGTGATGACCTTCCGCCAGTGCATTCAGGCTGCGCAAGAGGCCATTTTGGTAGTGGATCATAGCAAGTTCAACCAAATGGCCACAGCGGCCTTGGGGCCAATTACCCTTGTGGATCGCATCGTTACCGATGACCAGGTGTCGCCCGAAATCTGCGCACAGCTACGTGATCTGGATATTGAGGTAAGTCTTGCCTGAGTGAACACCCTCAGCCGGGTAGACCCGCGCCGGATGAGACCGAACGGTAGGCCCAGTTCTCTATCCCAATATGGCAGTCAGTCAATCCAGATGCTAAAGGAGCAAACCATGAAGTATGCCCTGAGTCGCCGTGAATTCCTACGTATGGCCGCCATCGGTGTAGCCGGTGCGGCAGTCGTGGGGTGCGCGCCTGCACCCGCGCCGGCAGCGGAGGGGGAAGCCGCCGGCCAGGCGCCTGGCGCAGCAGAGGTTCCGTTGCGTTACATGCTGTGGGAGCAAAACCAGGTGCCCGCGGTCGAGCAGCAGATCGCCGCCTTCAAAGAGCGAAACCCGGCTATTGCCATCGAGATCCAATTGGTGCCCTGGGACCAGTATTGGGATAAGCTGTGGACCTCGCTGGCCGGCGGCGGCGCCCCCGATACCTTCTGGCTCAACATGGCCAACTTCAAACCACTGGCCTATCGGGGCACCCTGCTCTCGCAACAGACCTATCTGGATGCGCAGGCCGACCTTCAGACCGACTGGGATACCAACTTCGACGCGCTGAAGGCCGCCTATACCTATGAGGGCGAAGCCTTCTCCTGGCCGCGCGACTATGACACCATTGCCATCGCCGTCAATCTTGACTTGCTCGCCGAAGCGGGGCTTGAATATCCATCCGAGGAGAACGAGTTTCGAGCCTGGGATTGGCCTACGATCCGCTCCTACGCCGAACAATTGACCAAGCAGGAGGGCGGAAGGACGAGCCAGTTTGGTTTACTGGCTAGAAATACAGAGCAGGAGGGGTGGTTCAACTGGGTCTACTCCAATGGCGGCAGTTACTTCAACGAGGATTTGACCAAATGCACCATCAATGAGCCGCCAGCGGTCGAGGCATTGCGCGAATATGCTGCCTATCGCATAGACGGCCTGTCGCCTGGCGCCGAAGCGTTACAGTCGCAGGACTCGGCCGATATGTTCTTCTCGGGGCGGATTGCCATGTCTATCTCTGGGAGCTGGGACATCGGCTTTTTCAACGAACGAATGACCAACTTTGCGTATGACCTCGTGCCGATTCCCTATGCGCCAACCGGCCAGTCCATCTGTATGATCCACGGCTTGGGCAACACCATTGACAAGAACACCCAGCATCCAGATGAGGCGTTTGAGTGGGTCAGTTTCCTGGGCAGCAAGGACGGCTCGGCGATCTTGGGCAACACCGGCACCGTGATTCCGTCCCGCCGCGATACGGCTGATCTGTGGTTTGATCCCTCATTTCCGCCCCCCCATCGGCAGATTTTCCTGGATTGGACCGACAAGTCCGCCTTTCGTCCCACGACGGCCGAACCGGCGAGCAGTGAGTGGCAGAAGATTCTGATCGACCAGATGACGCTGGTTATGGAGCAGGGCAAAGACGTCCAGCAAGCGATGGATGAGGCCGCGCAGCAGATTGATGCCCTCCTGGCCGGCGAGGGTGTCTAGCAACAGCGCCGAAGCAGCGCGGCGAGTGGCTGTCGCCGGCGCAGCCGCTCGACGGCTACTCGCCGCGCATGCAGCGTAGTGAGGGAGTACAACCGTGTCCACTGTTTCCTCGAACCTGGCGCCAAGGCTAGCGCCAAAGGTGAGCCTCATTCAGCGCTTTCGGCAGATGGGCGCCCAAGAGCGGAGCGAGAACCTCTGGGGGTGGCTGCTGGTAAGCCCCTGGCTGCTCGGCTTTCTGGCGCTTACGCTCGGACCGATGATTGCCTCGGCCTATCTCAGCTTCACCGACTGGGATATCTTGACGCCGCCCAGGTGGGTGGGGTTGCGCAACTTCATCTTTCTCTTCACCAGGGATGAGATCGCTCTCCTCTCCTTTCGGTTGACCATTACCTATGCCCTGCTCAGCGTGCCGTTGCGTTTGATCTTGGGGCTGGCGATCGCGCTGCTGATGAATCAGCAGGTGCGCGGCATCTACATCTTCCGCACGATCTATTATCTGCCCGCGGTGCTCTCCGGGGTTGCGGTTGCGCTGCTTTGGCGATGGGTCTTCAACTCCGAGTTTGGACTGGTCAACACCATGCTTTGGCGCCTTTTCGGCATACAAGGCCCGGCGTGGCTGGTCGATCCGCAGTGGGTGATGTCTGCCTTCATCGTCATGAGCCTCTGGGATGTGGGCAGTCCGATGCTCATCTACCTGGCCGGGCTACAGGGCATCCCCACCGACCTCTACGAAGCAGCAGAAGTAGATGGGGCCAACACATGGCAGCGCTTTTGGTCGGTTACCTTGCCCCTCATGACGCCTGTCCTCTTCTTTAACCTGGTGATCGGCATTATTGGCGCCCTCCAGGTCTTTACCCAAGCGTTTATCATCACCGAGGGCGGGCCTAACAATGCAACCATGTTCTCCATTCTTTACATGTATCTCAATGCATTTCGCTTCTTCAAGATGGGTTACGCGTCTGCGATTGCCTGGCTGCTCTTTCTCCTGATCCTGGCGTTGACACTAGTGGTATTCCGCTCGTCCTCCCTATGGGTGCATTACGAGGGTGAAGTGAAAGGAAGGTCGGCGAACTGATGGCCGAGACGACGCAACCCCTCTCATCACTCCCTGCACGCCAGACGCCTAGCCTGCTCGCGAGCCGGCGCTTCCGCACGGCCGTCTTCAGCGCCGTCATCTATCTCGTGATCCTGGCCGGCGCGTTTGTGCTGATGATCCCCTTTGCCTGGATGGTTTCCACGTCGCTCAAGCAGCCTGGCGCCGTCTTCGACTGGCCGCCCAAATGGATCCCCGAGCCGGTGGTCTGGAGCAACTACCCTGCCGCCTGGAACTATCTGCCCTTCACGACCTTTCTTCAGAACACCCTCATCATCACGATAACGACCGTCTTTGGCCAGACCTTGTCCGCCTCACTGGTCGCCTATAGCTTCGCACGCTTGCGCTGGATAGGCCGCAACACCCTTTTTCTGGTCGTGTTGGCGACTCTGATGCTGCCATTCCACATCACCATGATCCCGGTCTTTGCGATCTGGAAGCGGTTCGATGCGGTAGATACCCTCATCCCGCTCATCGTCCCGGCATTTTTGGGCGGCGGCGCCTTCAACATCTTTCTGATGCGCCAGTTCTTCATGACCATTCCGCCCGAGTTGGATGATGCCGCTAAGATTGACGGTTGTGGCGTGCTGGGCATCTATGGGCGCATCATCCTGCCGCTCTCCAAGCCGGTCATCGGCACGGTGGCCATCTTCTCCTTCCTGTTCCACTGGAACGACTTCCTAGGCCCCCTGATCTATCTGAACTCGATTGATAAGTACACCTTGGCGCTGGGCCTGCGGTTGTTTCAAGGCCAATACAATACCAAGTGGGAGTTGCTGATGGCGGCCTCTGTGATCGTGATGATGCCGGTGCTTCTCATCTACTTCCTGGCGCAACGCTACTTTGTACAGGGAATCGTCTTTACCGGCATCAAAGGCTAGCCTGCCGGGCCTCTGGCTAGAGCAGCCTCTGCCGCGCGATTCCGTTCAGGGGCGAAAGTCACCGACGTCTGCACCTATCACCATAAGAATCTGACCCACCGAAGAAAGTCACACCCATGAGAATTGACGCCCACATTCATTTTGGAGACCGCCACCCCGAGGCGCTGGCGCTGCTGGAGGAGTTGGATGTCAAGCTCCTCAACATCTGTGTTGCGCATGATTCATTTGGCAACTGGCGCCGACAAGCGGAGCAATATCAAGCCTTGGCCGCCGAGTATCCGGAGCGCTACGCCTGGTGTACCAGTTTCGATCTGCCCCGCTTTGATGATCCGGGGTATGTTGACAGTGTGCTTGCGGGGTTGGCCAACGATTTCGCGGCCGGGGCGGTCGCCTGCAAAGCCTGGAAAAACCTGGGAATGGAGGTGAAAACGCCGGCAGGCGAGTTCTTCATGGTAGATGATCCATTGCTGGACCCGGTCTTTGACTATGTTGCCAAGGCGGGCCGCACATTGCTCATGCACATTGCCGAGCCGTATTCCGTTTGGCAGCCGCTTACGCCGGATAGTCCACACTATGGATACTATAGCCGCAATCCCCAGTGGCATATGTACGGCAAGCCGGAATACCCGTCTCACGAGCAGTTGATGGCGGCGCGCGACCGGGTAGCGGAAAAGCATCCGGACCTACGGGTCGTGGGCGCACATGTGGGCAGTCTGGAATATGATATGGACGAAGTAGCGGCGCGCTTCAAGCGCTATCCCAACTTCGCCGTAGATGTATCCGCGCGGCTCAGCGATCTGGCCCGGTTAGATTCGGATCGGGTACGCCGTCTTTTTTTGGAATTCCCAGACCGCATCCTCTTCGGCACCGACGTGGTCATGCGCAAGGATTTATCGGCCATGAGCGAAGAAGAGCGCGCCAAGATATTGGATTCACTGCGCAACACCTATCGTGTGTACCGCGCCTACTTTGAATCGAAGGGCATGGTGGACGTAAACGGGCGGCAGGTTCAGGGGCTGGGGCTGCCGGATCATGTGCTGGAGCAATTCTATGTCACCAATGCGCAGCAGTGGTATCCGGGGATTTAGGCTGTAAGCCATGGGCCTGTACACGCTCCAGGACCTATATCGCTGGTGCGCTATCCCCTACGACCAACTGGAGGGGCACCCGGACCGCAAGGTGCCGTTTCGGCTGTGCGCCGACTCTGCTGCCATGGGGCGGCTGATGGCCTATGAGTTGGTCGAAGAGATCAAGCGGCACAATGCCCAAGGCCGGGAGACGCGCGCCATCATTCCCTGTGGTCCAAGCTGTTGGTACAAGCCCTTCACCGACTTGGTGAACGCTGAACGGGTCAGCCTCAAACGCTTGGTCGTCTTTCATATGGATGAGTGCCTCGACTGGCAGGGGCGCGAGCTGCCTCGCGCCCATCCCTACAGTTTCCGCGGGTTTATGGAGCGCCACTTTTACGCGCCGGTAGACCCGGAGCTGGCTGTACCCGAGGAGAACCGGTGGTGGCTCAATGCACACAACATCGCAGACGTGGCGGCTGCAATTGCAGCCGCGCCGGTGGACATCACCTACGGCGGTTGGGGCCAGGACGGTCATGTAGCCTATAATCAAGCCCGTCGCCACCCCTATAGCCATCTCACGCTAGAAGATGTCCGCAATTCCACAATCCGCATCCAGGAGAACAACTTGGACACGATTCTGGCATTGGCCCAGCGCACCTTCGGCAGCGCCTACCAGTTTGTACCGCCAATGTCGGTAACCCTCGGCATGAAAGAGTGTCTCTCGGCCCGCAAAGTGCGCTTGTTTAGTGACACCGGCGCCTGGAAGCAGACGGCCCTGCGCGTGGCGCTCTTCGGGCCACTGACACCGGAGTACCCTATCACGCTCCTGCAAGAGCATCCCGATGCGCTGCTGACCGCCACTGTCGAGACGGCTCGCCACCCCATCGCCGACCATCCAGAGTGGGACTTGGGCCTATCAAGGGAGTCTACCAATGGCAGCGGCGCCACTTAACACTAGGCAGCGCCGTTATCAGGCGCTTATCGGCGCCGGAGGCATCGGGTCCGGAACCTTTTTTGCCCTCAACGGCAACCACACCTTAGGACGCGAGGAGAGCCGTAGCGGCCGCTTCATGAATCGCCGCGACTACTGCAAGCTACACATCACCGCCCACTATGTCGCCACGCTACTGGGACCGGGCTTCACCACCATTCCGCTCGGCAAAGTCGGCGACGACGCCGCCGGCCGGCAACTGCTGCACGAGATGGAGGCAGCCGGGCTAGACCTGCGCCATGTGGCGGTTGTTCCGGGCGCGCAAACCCTCTATAGCTTCTGTTTTATCTACCCGGACGGCAGCGGCGGCAACTTAACAGTGGATGATTCCGCCTGTGCCCATGTCGACCCGGCCTTCATCGCGCAGGCTGAGGCCGACTTTGCGGCCTTTGCCGGGCGTGGCATCGCCTTGGCCATGCCCGAAGTGCCCATCGCCGCCAGAGTGGCGCTCCTGGCGCTGGGCGCCCGCTACCGCTTTCTGCGCGCCGCCTCCTTTCTCT
>DATLZJ010000524.1:0-3449 GCA_035574055.1 Caldilineaceae bacterium | reverse complement strand
CCGCCAGCGAGGAGAACATCCAGGGAATGGTTGCGCCGATCAAGAGACCGATAAAGACCATTGGCTCAGAGACACGGATGCCGCTGGCTAGCGCGGTCGGGTCAATCTTGCCGACATCGGTGATAAAGGAACCGAAGAGCGATACGGCGGCGATGACGGCGGAGCCGATGGCAATCCCCTTGGTGATGGCCTTGGTCGTGTTGCCCACCGAGTCGAGGTCGGCCATGATCTGGCGGGCTTTGGGGTCGAGACCGGCCATCTCACCGATGCCGTTGGCATTGTCGGAGATGGGGCCAAAGGAGTCCATGGCAACGTTGTTGCCGGTCAACGTTAACATGCCGATGCCGGTGAGCGCCACGCCATAGAGGATATAGGCGCTTAACTCAGCCGCATTTCGCACCTCAACGCCCATATAGATGATCACCGAAGCCAGGATCGTCACCGCAATGACCACAGCCGACCAGACGGTCGCTTCATAGCCCACGCCTAAGCCGGAAAGGATGGTGGTCGCCGGCCCGCCGCTGGTGGCGGTGTTTATCTCCTTGACCGGCGCGCCTGCGGTGCCGGTGAAGTAGTCGGTCAGACGGTCCAGCCCAATCGCCAGCAGCACGCCCAGCGCGGTGGAGAGGAAGGGACGCCACCAGCCGCCGTTCACGTCCTGCATATAGAAGAAGGCCACCAAGCCAAAGAGCACCACCGAGATAGCGGCGGAGGTGAGGAAGCCGCTGAAGATCGCCCTCATGGCATTGTGGGATTCCTCCGAGTCCGCCCGCACCAGGTAAGTGCCGACGATGGAGGAGAGCACGCCGATGCCGCGCACCAACAGCGGATAGATGATCCAGTGGATATCTCCCGTGGTCAGGGCCATCAGGCCCAGGCCGAGGATCAAGGCCGAGACAATGGTGACCTCGTAGGATTCAAAGATATCGGCGGCCATCCCGGCGCAGTCGCCCACATTATCGCCTACGAGATCGGCGATGACGGCGGCGTTGCGCGGGTCGTCTTCGGGCACATCCTGTTCAACCTTGCCGACCAGGTCTGCACCGACATCTGCCGCCTTTGTGTAGATGCCGCCGCCGACCCGCATAAAGAGCGCCACCAACGTACCGCCGAAGCCAAAGCCAAGCAGGGCATCGGGCGCTGCCACACCAAAGACCATGAAGATCAGCGTGCCGCCCAACAACCCTAGGCCATCGGTCAACATGCCGGTGATGGCGCCGGCGCGGTAAGAGATGCGCAGCGCGCCGCCAAAGCTATGGCGAGCTTCCGCCGCCACACGCACATTGGCCTCAACCGCCATGCGCATCCCGATTTGGCCGACAGTCAGGCTGAAGCCGGCGCCCAGGATAAAGGCGACGGCGCGCCCGATGCCGATGAGGATACGGAGTTGATCGGCGGTCAGGCCGGGGAAGCGTTCGGCGGCTTCACGCGAGGGCGGAACGACATAGACACTCAGAAAGAGAAGCGCCGTGAGGATCACGATGAAGGGGAGAACTGTGCGAAGCTGCCGGCGCAGGTAGGCATTGGCGCCTGTACGAATGGCGCCCCACACCTCCTGCATCCGGGGCGTCCCCTGGTCCTGGGTGAGGACTTGGTTGCGCAAGTAAAGCGCATACAGCAGACCGAGCAGCGAAATCCCCAGCACACTCCACACGGCCAAGGTTTCAAAGAACGTCAACTGTAGATGGCCTAACATAGCGAGCATCCTTGTTTGGACAGTGCATTAAATCGTTTTACATGATCGTGCCCCGCGCGCATCCACACAAAGAACGTGCAACCTTCGTGGCACCTCTTTGTGGCACGCGCCAGTAGCACACACCGACCAGCTTAGAACACCGAGGATGGAAAAACAACCGCCCGCGCGATAGCTGCCAACCTGGTCAGATGGCTAGGATGTGCAGGCGGAGCAGGGTCTGTGGGGCCGCCAACCGGCTCCCCTGGCGTCTAGACGCCAGCAGTCACCGGTCAGCCAGGGTCTCGCCGGACTGCTAAGGGGTCAAGGTCTGCAAGCTGAACTCGCCGGTGGTCGTGTCGTAGAGGCCCCAGGTGGGCGGACCCTGCATACCCAGCAGCTCGCCGGGGTTCGCCAAGACCCCTTTGCCCACTGGCTCGACGGCCTTCAGATGGTTGTGGCCGTAGCAGACCAGATCGAAGTGGCCCGACTGGGCGATGCGGCGGGCCGGCTCCGGGTAATGGATCAGCGCCACGTTGCGCCCCTCCAACGTTAGCTCGGCGTAGATGCCGTGCAGGGTGATCTGGGGGTGCTTGGCGGCAATGGTCTGGAGCAGCCGGCCATCGCCATCGTTGTTGCCAAAGACCACATGGATGGGGCCAGCAAAGTGGCGGCCCAGCCGGTCGAGCATAAAAGGCGCGCAGAGGTCGCCGCAATGGAGCAGAACGGCCGCGCCGGCGGCGTTGGCCGCAGCAAGCGCCTGTTCCAAATGGGCGATTTGATCATGGCTGTCGGAAAAAATGGCGATCTGCATGGCGGCTCCTCATCTCCGGTGCTCTCCGGTCATCTTCGGCGCTCGCCTCGATGGCGAGGGGCGAGAGGTATGCCCACGGCGGCGAGAATGGTATACTCCCAATCGTAATGGATGATATGCTTGATGTGCCGATGGACGCTGATGGATTGTAAAGTGTATATGGAGTTGGGCCGAATGCCAATCGCGGGCCTCCAGGCGAGGCTACGCCGGAGGCGCACTCTCCTGAAGCGCGTGCTGGTAGGCAGTGTGCTGGCGCTGCTGGCCGGCTGCGGCCAGGTTATCACCGTCACGCCGACCCCCACGCCCGCGCCCACGCCGACCGTCGGCTTGGCCGTGGTCAGCGCTACCGACGAGCCAACCGTCACCCCCGCGCCCTATACCCCCGCGCCGACCCCGACGCCTACCGTGACCCCCACGCCGGTCTTTCATACCATTGCCGCGGGCGAGAGCCTGCTGGGGATTGCCAACCGGTATGGGGTGAGCGTTTCCGGCTTGCAGGAGGCCAATGGCATTCTCGACCCGCGCATGCTCCAGATCGGCCAGCAATTGATTATCCCCCGTGAAGAGGAGTCCGAGGCGGCGGCCAATGCGACGGCTACGCCGACGCCGCTGCCGGTCAGCGTCGAAAATCTTCACTTTACCGAAAATGCCATTGGCGGGCTGTGGGTGCTGGGCGAGGTCCATAACGCCACGGGGACGCCGGTGGAGCAGGTGCGCGTCGGCGTGACGCTGCTGGACGAGCAGGGCGCGGTCGTGGCCGAGGCCCAAGGGCTGGTGGCGTTGGACTTGGTGGATGTAGACGAGCGCGCGCCCTTTGCCATCCTCTTTGGCGAAGCGCCGGGCCAATTCGAGCAATTCCAGGCGTACCCGCTCAGCGCCGTGCCGGCCTATGTCGGCAGCTACTACCGGGACCTGGCAGTCGAGGAGATCCATACCGAGAGCGAGCGCTACGCCTCCTACACT
>DATLZJ010000523.1:0-7768 GCA_035574055.1 Caldilineaceae bacterium | reverse complement strand
CGACGAATCCATAGCTGGTCAATCTCAGCGATTCGTTGTAGGCCAAGCCGATGCCGGGCGCGTACATTTTGTGCTCGGTCCCGACTGACTGAATGGCGGAGGATTCTGCGGTGAGCAAGCAATTCTCGAACTTACCCGCCGGCGTTTCACATGCTTCAGATACACTGATGACCTCCGCCCGGTCCATTGCTACGCCAGGCGCCAATTCTTGATAGTAGCGCATCCCCACTTGGGGATCGCCGGGCATGAGCAAGCCGGGCCGATTTCCATTTTCGTAAGCGAGCCACGCTCCATCATGACTGATGACCTTGCCGTCCCTGTAGATATCTACCTCTTCGCCAAAATAGAAGACATCGCCCGTTTCTGGATCAATGGCAAAGAAGTTTCTCGATACCTCGGACAGCTTTCCATTCGCCTCCTCCCTTTCCTCGACAACTCGAGTGACAATGCCTCCGATCTCCTTGGTCTCATCCAGCACGGTGATGGCGATTTTTTCGTTACGGGATTCCAGGATGAGCTGAAATCCGGGCATCAGGATGAAGTATTTGGATTCTCCCGTATCGGAGAGCTTCCGAGCGGCAAGGTTGAACTCCTCTTGCCACTCCTGAGCGGGAGTGCTGCTTGTTTGGGGTGAGGCATTGCCGGATGAGACCTTCACACAGGATGTGAGGACGGCCAGCAGCGCCATGATGATCCAGATTCGCCCTATTCTTCGCATCGCTATTCTTCGCATGAGGTGTCGCTCTCTTCCCCTATCTGACCCTATCTGAGCTGTCCGTTGTCAATACAGCCGGGGCGCTGCCTGCATCCGGTGATGGATAGGGGGCGCTCGACTGAGGCGCAGCCGACCTCAATAACCAGAGTGGCAGGAAACGAGCCTTTGCCCAGGAGCTTGTACATACCGGAGTTTCCGGACCTGTTTGTATTGTATAAGTGGGGCATGAAGTGGTCATGAAATGTAGATGAAGTCTTTCTTCATCTTGCCGCGACCGGGGCAAGCGTTGGGGTGTCACAAGGCGCCGGCTGCTCGCGGGGAGGGTGAGGGCGGCGCCGGTGGCGCATCATGAGCGCATCAACGGGGGGACCTGTCGTCTGGGGCCAGGGCAAGGAAGGGGAGAGCAATTCGCGTTGCCGCAGCACGCAAACGGCCTGATAAATGGGCTGGAGGCGGATGACTACTGGCTGGCAGCGCGTCATTGGCGGACGGCTACTAGCGGATAGCCGGCGACAGGCGGCACAGCGTGAAGGAGATGCCGTGCGCTGCCTCTGGAAGACCACAGGCGCCAGCCAGCAGTCACCGGTCCATGGTCTCACCAGAACATCTGGATCACCTCGTTCAACATGGCCGCCACCAGCTCAAGGTTGGCCGTGTTGTAGGCATCGGCGATGCCGCAGAGCAGCTCGCCAAAAAAGCCCTTCTCCGGATTGGCAACCACCTGAAGCTGAACCTCATCGGCGTTGATAAGGATGCCCAGGACATCCAGGTTGAGTGGGCCGAGGGCCAGGGTGAGGACCTGGCAGGTTTCGTCTGCGGTCATGCCCTTGACCGGCAGCGAAACGGGCAGGGTCTGGTTGTTGCCCTCAAAATCGGTGACGGTGAACAGCCCGTTGGCAATCAATTGGCCGTCCTGCACCATAAAATCCGTGATCTCCAACCCGCCGGAGAACATCAGTGCATCGGCGCGCAGCTCGTCCGGGCGTACCGTCTCCACCGCGACCACCCTGTTTGCTGGCTGTGGGGCGGCGCCGCCGGCAGCGGGGACACACCCGGTCCCCAGCAACAGCACAACCAGCAACACGGGAACAATTCTCAATCCAGCCACCGAACCGACCTGACCTTCCTACCAAACCATGGTGACAACCGTCACCACCGGACCGGGAAACAGGATCGCCTTGGCGGCGCCAACTGCAATGAGGTAGCCTTAGCATAGGTGGGAAGGCCGGCCGGCTCCCTCCGTCTTGATATAGGCAGAGGCTACAATCACCGGTACAATTTTGCCGGTATGAATTTCCCCAGTATAAGCCGGTGAGCGCTGATCAATGTCCAGCTTTGTGGCCTGGATGAGCCGCTCGCCGGTTGTGCCCGTGGCGATCAGGTGGAAGCGCTCCAGCGTGCGCCGATGGTTGCGGGCAAAGCGGATCATGTCATCTTTTTTGCTATCATGGGCGATCAGTGCTATCGTTGGCTCCGTGGCGGCTCTGACCTGGCCTTCTATCAAGGAGGGTGTGCCGCATCCGGTCTTCCGTATGGAGTCGCCGTGCAGACCCAGGATCGCGCACGCCGGATGAAGTCAAAAGTGCCGGGCCGGAGGCAAAGACGCCGGCCAGCGTGGTTTGACCCGCCTTGTTTGATGCACACAGACGTGGATGATGCTCCTGCAAGCCGACCTGTTGCTCATCTTGGCGGTGCTCCTGCCGCCCGCCGCGCTGGACGGGCTGGGCCGCCTGGTCGAAGAGCGCACCGTCCCGACTCCCTATGGCGCGGTGGGGCCGGTGGCGCTCCGCATCACACCGGGCGGGATGGGCGTGTGGCTTCAGCCCTATACCGGCGCCTACGACCGCACCGACCCACGGGCCACCATCTATGCCGCCCGCACGCTGGGCGTGCGCCAGGTCCTCAATTGGGACCAGGCCGTGGCCGTCAACCCGGTGCTCCAGCGGGGCCACGTCGGCATCGTGGCCGACTACATTGACTTCACCCGCCAGCCCTATACCTTTGGCAGCAGTCGCCCCGGCGCGTCGCCCAATCTCCAGCCCGTTGCCGTACCCTGGGAGGAAGGGGTTCACCGTCCTGCCTTTTGCCCGCGTTTGGGCGCAATCCTGCGGGGCGCGCTGCCCTATGCGGTGGAGGTGGTCTATTTGGGGGTGGATGGCCCCCGGCGCGAGACGCCGGCGGAGGCCAGGCTCTACCGCCAGTGGGGCGCGGATGTCCTGGGCCAGAACCTGGTTCCGGAAGCGGCGTTGGCCCAAGAGGCAGGGCTGTGCTATGCCGGGCTGGTGACCATCGGCGATGTGAGCGCCGACCGGCCCCCACCCGCCGCACGGGGAGAGGTGCGGGCTGCCCTGGGCGCAGTGCTGGCGACCCTGCCGGAGGTGGTCGTGCAGGCCGCCGCCCCCGGCGCCTGTGACTGCGCCGAGCAGCGCGCGCCGGTCTAGCGAGTTAGCCTGCGGGCACGGCTTTGACCTATGCTTGTTGGCATCTGGACGAGGGGGAGAAATCGGAAACGACCATGAGTGACTACGGCTTTGACCTGATCCGGGAGGCGACGATTCGCGAGCTACAGACACGCGCCCGGCTGTACCGCCACCGCGCCACCGGCGCGCAACTGCTCTCGCTGGAGAACGACGACGAGAACAAGGTCTTCGGCATCACCTTCCGCACCCCGCCGCCCGACTCCACCGGCATCGCCCACATCCTGGAGCATTCGGTGCTGGGCGGCTCGCGCAAGTACCCGCTCAAGGAGCCTTTTGTCCAGCTCGTCAAAGGCTCGCTCAAGACCTTTCTCAACGCCATGACCTACCCCGACCGCACCGTCTACCCGGTCGCCAGCACCAATCTTAAGGACTTCTACAACCTGGTAGATGTCTATTTGGATGCGGTCTTGCACCCGCTCATCACCCGCCACCATCTCGACCAGGAGGGATGGCACTACGAGCTGGAGAGCGCCGACGCGCCGCTGCGCTATAGGGGGGTGGTCTTCAACGAGATGAAAGGCGCCTATTCCTCCCCCGATAACCTGCTCTATCGCACCAGCCAGCAGTCGCTCTTTCCCGATACCGTCTACGGCTACGACTCAGGCGGCGACCCGAGCGTGATTCCGGAGTTGACCTATGAGCAGTTCACCCGCTTCCACCGCACCTATTACCATCCCTCCAACGCCCTGATCTACTTCTATGGCGACGACGACCCGGAGGCGCGCTTACGGTTAGTGGAAAGTTACCTTTCCGAGTTTAGCGCCCAGCCCGTCAACGGCGAGATTGCGCTCCAGCCGGTCTTCAGCGCGCCCCGGCGGCTGACGCGCCCCTATAGCGTTGACGCCGGCAGCGACGCCGCCTCCAAAGCCATGGTGCAGCTCAACTGGCTGCTGCCGGAGGGCGACGACCTGGTGCTGGTCATGGGCTTGAGCGTGCTTTCCTATGCCCTGGTCAGTACCCAGGCTTCGCCCCTGCGCAAAGCCTTGATGGACTCCGGGCTGGGCGAGGATGTGACCGGCGGCGGGTTAAACACTACCCTGCGCCAGATGACCTTTCATGCCGGGTTGAAGGGGGTGGAGATGGGCCGCGATGTCGAGGTGGAGGCCCTGATCCTCGACACGCTGGCGCGGCTGGCCCAAGAGGGCATTGACCCGGAGATGGTCGAGGCGGCCTACAACACGATTGAGTTCAGCCTGCGCGAGAACAACACCGGCTCGACCCCGCGCGGGCTGGCGTTGATGATGCGCAGCCTGCGCACCTGGGTCTATGGCGGGGACCCCATCGCGCCGCTGGCCTTTGAGGAGCCGCTGGCCGCGGTGCGCCGCCTGCTGGACACGGACCCCACCTACTTGCAGCGGATGATCCGCATCTATCTGTTGGAAAACCCCCACCGCACCACGGTCGTGCTTGCGCCGGACCCGACCTTGGGCCAGGTCCTCGCGGCCGAGGAGCAGGCCAAGCTGGCGCGGGTACAGGCCCAGCTCGACGCCGGCCAGATTCAGGAGATCATCGAGAATACCCATCTACTGCGCCGGCTCCAAGAGACCCCGGACCCACCCGAGGTGTTAGCCAAGCTGCCCTCGCTCAAACTGGGCGACCTGGACCGGGAGGTCAAGACCATTCCGCTGGCCGTGGGCGAGCTGCAAGGGGCGCAGGTGCTGACGCACGACCTTTTCACAAATGGGATCGTGTATCTGGACTTGGGCTTCAACCTCCAGGTCCTGCCGCCGGAGCTGCTGCCCTATGCCAAGCTCTTCGGCCAGTCGCTGGTGGAGATGGGCACCGAGCGCGAGGACTATGTGAAGCTGGCCCAGCGCATCGGCCGCGTCACCGGCGGCATCTATCCATCTAACCTGCTCTCCTCCAAGCTGGACGACCCGGCGGGCATTGCCTGGCTGCTGGTCCACGGCAAGGCAACGCTGGCCCAAGGGCCGGCGATGGTGGACATCCTGCGCGAGATTCTTCTGACCGTCAAGCTGGACAACCGGGAGCGCTTCCGCCAGATTGTGCTCAAGAACAAGGCGAGAAGCGAGGCAAGCCTGGCGCCGGCGGGCCATTCGGTGGTGGATGGGCGGCTGCGCGCCGGCTTCACGACCTCGAGCTGGGCCGGCGAGCAGATGGGCGGCGTGGACTATCTGGCCTTTCTGCGCAAGCTGGCGACTGATATTGACCAGGACTGGCCCGGCGTGCTGGCGAAGTTGGAGGAGGTGCGCCGCCGCGTGGTGACGCGCGCGGGGATGCTGGTCAATGTGACGCTGGACGAGGCCAGTTGGCGCGCCTTTGAGCCGGCGCTGCGCGAGCTGGTGGCGGCGCTGCCGGCCCACCCGGCCGCCGAAACACCCTGGACTCCCTCCTTCTATCAGGGGCACGAGGGATTGGTGATGCCGGCCCAGGTCAACTATGTGGGCAAGGGGGCCAACCTCTATGCGCTAGGCTACCAGTTGCACGGCTCGATCCACGTCATCACCAACCTGCTGCGCACCGGCTATCTGTGGGAGAAGATTCGGGTGCAGGGCGGCGCGTATGGGGCCTTCTGCCGGTTCAGCCAACAGTCGGGTGTGCTGACCTACCTATCTTATCGGGACCCTAATTTGCTCAACACCCTAGCAGTCTACAACGGGGCCGGCGCCTTCCTGCGCCAGGTGGAGCTGAGTGACGACGAGCTGACCAAAGGCATCATTGGGGCCATCAGCATCCTGGACGCCTATCAGTTGCCGGACGCCAAGGGCTACACCTCCATGGTCCGTTACCTGCTGGGCGAAAGCGACGAGCATCGCCAGCAGATCCGCGACGAGGTGCTGGGCACGACCGCCGCCCACATCCGCCAATTCGCCGATGTGCTGGATGCCGTCGCCGCGCAGGGGCGGGTGGTCGTCCTGGGCAGCCAGGAGGCGCTTGCCGCCGCCAACCGGGAGCAGGGCGACTTCCTCACCCTCCAGCGAGTGATGTAGCGCGCGGGCAAGCCAGGCTGCCGGGAACATGGGGGCAGAAACGAGGCAAAGCAGGGGCAGCGCCGGGCAAAACCAGCCGCCAAGCGCCCGGTTGCCGGAACCGCTGGGCCTATGGTGGCGAGGGTCAAGATGACGCTTTCGCCGAGTCCCTGGCCCAGCGGGGTTCGCCTGCTAACGCTGTCGTCGAACTCACGTTATATGGGTGTGATCGGCAGAACCGCTTTTTGGGTGCGTCGGTGCGTCTTGTGTTTGCCGCCAGGGGAAGCGAGCGCGCCTGCTCGATGGCGAGCAGGGACATAGGCGCCTAGGCGACGAGCTGGTAGAACTCGCGGCGGCCCGATTCCACCAGCGGCATCATGCGGTTGAACCACTCACCCATCCACGGCTGGGACATGGTTTGTTGGAACGCCCCCTCCCAGGCGGCGAGACTGTCCACCTCGACTTCAGTGACCACCGTAAAGAAGGGGCCGGAGACATCCGTCAGGATGCGGAAGCGTGGGGCGGTTTCACCTGTCTCCTGCAAACGGCGATTGAGTTCTTGAAAGAGGGCCACCAACTCATCCCCGCGCCCGTACTTGGCCTGAAAGACTTGGCGTGCAATTAACATCGAGCATCTCCTTTGGCTGGGAAGGGTATCGGTGCATCGGCTGGAATGAGTGCGAGCATACACCCACTGGCGATGCAATGCAATAGGCAATCAGAACATCCATAGTGTGCCAACGCTTGGGCAAGCCGGGCCAGTGCGGCGTGCGTATCGCCGGCGACCGGCCCATTCCAGGATCGGCTCCACTTCAACGCAGCGCGCTAAAACTCCAGGTTTTTCAAGAATTCAATCCTGACTTGCTGGAAGAAGGGGCGTTGTTGGGCGAGCAGTCTTTCGTGTTCCTCATCGCCGGCAAAGAAATCAAGAGCCTTGCGGGCGGCCTCCAGGTCGGGAAAGTCGCTCTCCCAGATCAAGGTATTGGTCGGCTCGCCGGCGGCAATCGGCTGCAGACGGCGGCCCTGGGGATAGTCGGGACGGGCGCGCTCCAGTTGTGCAAACTGCCGCTCCAGCGCCATAAATTCCGCCTCGTGGCGCACGTCGAACTGCTGGATGATGCGCATGGTCACACTCACGGGTATGCCTCCGATGATGGCTCCAGTAAGGCGCGGACAGATGGGGAGAGAGAGGCCCCTACCTCGGCGGCCAGGGCTGCCAGGGAAACTCGATCTACGCCAAAGTGGATGGTGTCGGCGCTGGTCACCGAGAGTGCGGCAACGAGCGTGCCTAGTTGTTGCGCCTCGGCGAGCGATAGGCCGGCTGCCAGCCCAACCAAAATCCCGGCCAGATGGGCGTCGCCGGCGCCGGCCGTGCCAGCGACCGGAACGCGGAAGGCAGGTTGATGGCGAAGAGTCTGGCCATCCCACACCCAACTCCCACGGTTGCCAGCGGTGATGGACAGTTGCGGCGGCCTCGGAAGCCGTTGCACCTGCTCGACCACGGCATTCACAACGGCTTCGACGCATGTGCGTTGGGACAGACCGGTCAGGGCCATGGCCTCGTCCACATTGATGGCCAGCAGGTCTACCTGCTCAAGTAGCCCCTGGCGGTGGACCTCGGCCATTTCAGCGGAGAGAAAGGA
>DATLZJ010000522.1:0-3112 GCA_035574055.1 Caldilineaceae bacterium | reverse complement strand
TGAGGTTGGGCACGACCCGGTAGAGAAAGACTGACACGCCGATGGCGATAGGATGCTCGGCGAAGTGCTCGGCCCCAAAGACGGCAAAGTTGAGGTCCAAATTGGCAAAGCCCAGCTCGGCCCGGTCGGCCTCGGCTGCCGTTTCGAGGATATGGCGGATCGCTTCACAGACGGCGGCAATGGCGTTGAGGTTAGCCAACGGTCGGCGCTCCTGTGGGCGGGTGGATGGGCGTTACTGGCCTTGGCAGCCGGGGGCATCCTCGCCGCGGCCTGGGGCCGGCGCGGTCGTCGGGTCAACGCCCAGCTCAACCAAATAGAACGCAATGAACTCAACAATATCCTGTAAGGACCGGATATAGCGCCGCTCGCCGCTGAAGACATGCTCTACCACCCCACGCCAGAGGGGAGGCGCATGAGGCAGCTCGCGCGGCTCGACCCAAATCCGCACGATGAAGGCTTCGGTCTGGTCCTGAAAGGGCGGCATAGGCAGGCGCTGCGGCGCAGCCGTGGAGCGCCGGCCAATCCGGCTGCCAAAGGCGGCGGTCGCATGGGGAAGTCTAGCAGGGGCGGCTCACCGGGGACTCACAGGCGGCTCACCGCAAACTCACAGGGGAGTCGGGAATGGGGAGTGGGGGAGCGGGACGGTCACACCCTCTGCGTTGGGCGGCTCACCTACACTGCCCACCGTGACGGTTGGCGCGCTGGTGGGCGGAGGGGATGTGGGCGTAACTGCCGCCGGCTCACTGGTTGCTGCACCCGGCGCGGTGGGTGTGTTCGTTGAGGGCGTCACCTCAACCAGTGGCGCCGCGGACGGGGATTGCAGCGTGAGCAATACAAACAACCCAACGCTATTTGTACTGCTCATTTGTACTGCAAGATCTTCATACCCACTGAAAGCGCAGTGATCAAGTCTTGAGCTGCTCATCTTCTGCCTGCACCTCTTGCATGGCCTGCGGCTCCAGCTCCTCGACTGAGCGGTTGAGCCGCACGAACACCCCCCACGCCGCCAGCAAGACAGCCGCCGTCAACCCAATCGTCGCCGCATAGGGCAGATATTGCGGCTGATCATGAGCATAGCGAAAGACGGCGGCCAAGGTCTCAATCGAAAGCGCAACGACCAGCACCACCATAAACCGGGACAAAAAACGGCGCACCCGCGTCGGCGCGCTCATCTGCGCCTCGCGCAAAACCTCCTCCTCAATCAGAATCTGGCCTAGCTCCAGCGAGGCCGAGGCGATGGTCAAGAGAGCGATACACTCCAGGAGAGCGTTGATCCGCGTTGAAACCGAGACCGCCGCCAACGGCCAGATGCCTGCCCAGAGATAGTAGGCAGCAAAAGCGGCAATCGCCAGGGCGCAGACAGTAAACAGCAGGCTGATCAGAAACTGGCCGACGGGAAAAACTGTCCGGTAGGTTTTCATGACCTTCTTCCAGATGGCGCAGGACGCTTGGCAGGCTGCGCTAAAGCAACGGCGAAAAGAGGCGCGCCACCGAATCGCGCAGGCGCAGCCAACCGGGCCGGTTGCGATACTCGGCCAAGTTGAACTCGATGCAATGCTCCAGGTCGCGCACAAACGCCGCCTCCAGCTCGCGCGTCTTCGCGGCGTCGTAGATGACCACATTCATCTCATAGTTGATATGAAAGCTGCGCATGTCCACATTGGCCGTGCCAATGGAACAGACGGCCGAGTCAATGCTGACCGTCTTGGCGTGCATATAAGCCGGCTGGTAGAGGAACACCCGCACCCCCGCCCGCGCCATCTCGGCGAAATAGGTGTTGGCGGCCCAATTTGATAACGGCCAAGCAGTGTCGCGCGGCGCACACATCAGCTTCACATCCACCCCGGACATAGCCGCCACCTTCAACGCCTGGGCAATCGCCGGGTCGGGGATGAAAAAGGGCGACTGAATATAGACATGGCGCTGGGCAGCCGTGATCATCAGGAAATAGAGCTGCTGGATGGCATACCACTGGCTGTCGGGGCCGGAAAGGACCACCTGCAACGGCACTCCGCTCTCCCAATCGCACTGGCCCACCCGCTCCACATTCGGAAAGTAACGCCGGTCAGTCAGCCGCTCATTGGTTGTGTTGTACCAACTGGTGATAAAGATGCCCTGCAAGATGGCGACCACATCGCCCGTCAACCGCAGATGCGTATCTCGCCAGCCGCCATAAGGGCCGGCGCCATTGAGCTGCTCCTCGCCCATATTCATGCCGCCGGTATAGCCGATCTTGCCGTCAATCACGGCGATCTTGCGGTGGTTACGGTAATTGATGGTGTGGAGCCGCAACAAGCCCAGAAAGTTGAGATAGGGATAAATCTGCACGCCGCCCCGCCGCAGCCGGTTGAGATAGCGCCGGTTGCGCCAAAGCAGGAAATGGGAGCCAAGGGTATCAAAGAGAATCCGTACCTCCACCCCCTCGCGCGCCTTCCGGATCAGCAGATCACCGAAGTCCTGCATGAATGGGTCCGCCTGCCAGGTGAAGTATTCCATGTGGATCGAGTCGCGCGCCGCCTCGATATCGGCGATGAGCCGCGGATACTTCTCCTGGGCATCCTGCAAGATCTCAACCTCGTTGCAGACGGTGAAGGCCGAAAGCTGGGTGCGGTGGAGCATCTCCACCAGCCGGCGCTGGGCCAGGCTGCGCCGGAAATCGCTGCTCAGGGTCATCACACGCTCGGCCTGGCGCTCGGCCAGGGGCGTCAATTGGCGCGTCAACGAGGTGCCGATGGCCTGCTGGACCAACCGCTGCTTTTGACTGAAGAGCTGGGTATTGCGCCCGAAAAAGAAGTAGATCACCAATCCAACGACCGGCAGCGCCAGAAAGGAGAAGATCCAGGCCAACGTCTGGGACGGCTCGCGATTATCCATGATGATAAAGACAATCGAGCCGACCAGGTAGGCAGTGTAGAGCAGCCAAAGAACGGTGGGAACGGGCAGCGGTTGCATTCCCAGCAGCTCAAACAGGTTGGAGATCATGCGCCGGTACCTTGGAGCTACACAGAGCCAGACGGGGGCAAGGAGCTAGAGCAGCTCCAACAAATCAGTGCGCCGGATGAGCGCATAGAGCCGTTCGGTATCCTCGCGGCGGGCCAGCCGGGTGCCCGGC
>DATLZJ010000521.1:0-4438 GCA_035574055.1 Caldilineaceae bacterium | reverse complement strand
CGTGGTCGAATTATTGGCCCCATAGAGCGCGCCGCCCCGGTCGGCGATGTTGCCGGAGAAGGTGCTGTTGATGATCGTGGCCGTTCCATTGCCGTTGTGGATCGCGCCGCCGAACTGGACGGCTTGATTGCCTGTAAAAAGCGTTCGCTCCACGGTCAAGCTCCCGCCGAGCTGGGAGATTGCGCCGCCGTTGCCGTCGGCCCGGTTGCTGGAGAAGATGGTATCGCGCACCACCACCGTGCCGCCGTTGTTGTAGATCGCGCCGCCCGTCACTTTGGCCCGGTTGTTCTGGAAGCGGCCAAACTCCACCGTCAGGGTGGTCCCCAGACCGGCCCGGATCGCGCCGCCGTTGATGGTCTCGGCCACACATCCGTCTACCACCACATTGCGCAGGGTCGCCTCGCCGCCGGTCACCAGGTCAATGCAGCCGCCATTGACGAAATTGCCCTTGCTCAGGGTAATGTCATATAGGGCCAACTGCCCCTGGGCCAGCACCAGGAAGAGCTGGCGCAGGTTCTCGCCGTCGAGGGTGATCAACCCTGCGCCAGCCAGCGTCACAGGCTGCGTGATGACATAGGTATTAGCAACAATCGTGGCTGCGCCGCCGCAGTTGAAGGTGATCAACCCGCCCTGAACGATGGCAGCGCCCAGGGCATTGCCGTCGCAGCTTGCCGGCGTGCCGTTGCCCACCACCGCATCGGCCTGGGCCGTTGCCGCCGTCGCGGCGTACCAGAATGCTACCAGAAAAAGCACGATCAATCCCCGGCCTGCCACCCGTCCCCAGAAGCTCATATGCTGCTCCTTTGCGCGCTTGATGTGAGTCACAGCGATTCCGCAGCCCGTGGCATAGTTTATTCACGTGCAGGCTGCGTTCAGGAATATCGCCGTGTATTTTGAATGCCCCGGGTGCATAAGCACAAAGGCAGCATATGCGTTTGCGAAATTCCCGCAAGTCTCAGCGCCAAGCCGCCTCAGCTTTCTGCTCAAAGTGCTGATAAGCTGTTTTCAGGCCCTGGAGCACCTCAGCAGAAGTCTCAAAGAGCGCCTGAGCTTTCGGATCATCCACCTTCCGCACATCATCCCGCAGATGAGCGATCATCTGGTCTAGCATCCCCTGAATATTCTGTACGTGGTCGCGCGGGTCACTGCTCTGAATGTTCCGAATTTGCATCATAACCCTCCTTATCAGGCTCAATACCGACAACAGACTTCCTATCGAACTGCCCATCAAACGACTATCTATAAAACTGACTGTCTATAAAACTGACTGTCTATAAAACTATAGTACCCGTCACAGCTAGTGGCATCACCCATGATACGCGCTGCGGGTATAGATCGGGTATGAAAGGTTGATCAGCATAGAGGATTTGTGAGCTTGCCCACAAGCTGGTAGAATGCGCCGTAGCCGGCGTCCGCTTATGTAGCGGCGCTATGGTCTGTCGTCGTTTAGAGCCAGATTCTCCACGCTACTGCCGGGCCGCTCACTGGTCTGGCCTTCCATTGACTACTGTGGATGCATCCGAAAATCTGTCGTCTCAATTTGTCACCTCTCGTCGCGTGCCATTAACGGCAGCATTACGTTCTGGACGCATGACGTTCTAGAGACATGGCTGTGTACAAGGGACCCTATGCCGAAACCAAAAGTCATTGGACAACCAACTGCGACCACACACTTTACGCTCGGAATTAACACCATTGCCGATCTGCTTGCGCCGACGCTCGGCCCTATCGGCGGCAGGGTCGTCAACGAGCGCGACTTTCAGAGACGGGCGGAGCTGCTAGACGACTCGGCCACGACCGTGCGGCGCATCCTCAACTTGGGCGACCCGCGGGCCGACGTCGGGGCCATGTTGATGCGGAGCATGGTCTGGCGGGTGGTGCAGCGCGCCGGCGACGGTGGGGCCACCGCAGCGGTGCTGGCGCGCGCCCTGTATGCCGATGCCGTCCGCATCATTGCCGCCGGCGCCAACGCCATGCAGGTCGCCAAAGGCGTCAACCTTGGCGTCGCCGAGGCCGTCAAGGCGCTCAAGGCCCAGGCGCGGCCGGTGACCAACGAGAACGACCTGGCCCATGTGGCGCTGACGGTCATCCGCGAGCCGAGCCTGGCCGCGGTGGTCGGCGAGATGAGCTACCTCCTGGGGCCGGACGCCCACGTCACCGTCGAGAAGTATGTCGCCTCCTATCTCCAGCAGTTCTATCACGCCGGCGCGTCTTACCGCAGCCAGATCGCCAGCATGTATCTCTACACCGAGCCACCTCAAAAGCGCGCGCTCGCCCCAGCGGGCATGATCGCCCTGGTAGACGGCAAGCTGGAGACGGTGGACGACGTGGCCCCCATCCTGCGGGCCGCAGTGCAGGCCAATGCCAAATCGCTTATTATCGTCGCCGGCAGTTTCAGCGAGGCCGTCATCGGGCTGCTCGTCACCAACTCTCGGCAGAGCGACGACGCCAAAGCCGCCGCCCAGAACCGCACGAATGGAGCCAACGGCAAAGAGAACGGCGCGAAAAAGGAAGAGAGCAAAAAGCCCGTCATCATTGCCGTCAAACCCAAAGATGTGGGCGACGCCCGGCGGGCTGTCTTCGACGACCTGGCGCTGGTGACCGGGGGCACGGTCTTGGGCCGGAGTTGGTCGCGCCCCCCTGCACAGGCAACCTTGGCCGATCTGGGGCGCATCCAGCGCGCCGAGTACAATGCCGAGCGGCTCCATGTGCTGCCGGAGCGCCAATTCAGCCCAGAGGTCCAACAGCGCTGCGCCGAGCTGCGCGCTCGGCTGGCCCAGATGACCCTGGATGACGAGAATCGCTCGCTAGTGGTGCAGCGCCTGGCATCCCTCAGCGGCGGCATGGGTGTGCTCAAGATCGGCACCGAAAGCAAGCTGGACAGAGAGGTGCGCGCGCAGAATGCCGAGCGGGCGCTCAAGGTGCTCTCCGCAGCCCAACATACGGGCGTCGTACCGGGCGGCGGCGCTGCCTACTTCCACTGCATCCCTGCCCTGGAGCAGCTTGCGGCCGAGAGCGAGGGCGATGTAGCCTTTGGCGTCCAGATCGTCCAGCGCAGCCTGGAGGCGCCTCTGCGTCAAATCCTGGACAATGCTCATGTACCCGCCTCCAGTGTCATCATGGACCGCATTCGCCGGGCCGGACCGACCGCCACCTATGATGTGGTCAAGGGTGAGGTCGTGGACGCCTTCGAGGCCGGGGTGCTGGACGTGGCCGGGGTGCTGACCACCGTGCTCCAGACGGCAGCCAGCTCGGCCATGATGGCCTTGACCACCGACACGATTGTTTACCACAAGAAGCCGCAACAGGCCCTGAACCCATAAGAGACCCCATGAGCATCATTCTTTCGCTTTCGCACGCCAACAACCAGGTCTGGGCCGCCGGCCCGGAAGGGCTGTTCCGGGTGGTAGACGGCGCGCTCCAGCCGACGCCCCAACCTCAACAGAACCTTTACTGCTGCTGCGCCATCCACGACCGTATCCTGGTCGGCGGGCTGCCCTACGGCGTGGCCTTCAGCCTGCAAGGGGGCGAGAATTGGCAGGCCGGCTGGATTGACATTGTGGACGCGCCGGTCGTCACCATCGCCGCCGACCCGCAGGTCGAGCAGACCGGCGTCATCTTAGCGGGCGCCGACGGCGCCGGTGTGCTGCGCACGACCAACCGGGGCTACCATTGGTACCCTCGCAACTTTGGGCTGCGCAGCTTCAATGTACTGGCGCTGGCCTGGGCGCCGCCCGCGCCGGAGACGGCTTGGCCGCGTTGGCAGATCGTCTTTGCCTGCACCGAGGAGGGCGTCTACCATTCCCCCAACGGCGGGCGCGGCTGGAAACGCGCCGAGTGCCCAGAGGCCGTCTACCAGACGCTCGCTGTCGGCCAGGACTTCCACCAGACCGGCGTTGTCTTGGCCGGCACCGAGAGCGCGGGCCTCTTCCGCTCCGCCGACGGCGGCCACACCTTTGCGCCCGTTCCCGAAGCGCCGGCGCAGATCAATGCGCTGGCGGCCACCCCCGCCGGCTGGCTCTTGAGCGACGACACCCAGCTCTGGCGTTCAGCCGATGGGCTGGCCTGGCAGCCGCTGCCCCAGAGCCAAGTGGCGTTGGTGCTGTTGGCCGCAGGCGACACCGTCTGGGCAGGCAACGACGCCGGCGTCCGCCGTGTTGACCTCAGCCCGGCCCTCGCCGTGGCCTAGATGATCCTGCGCCTGTGCTGACCATCGTATTAGAGCAGCCCGGCCACTTCCGGGTCACTGAGAGCGCCCCGCCTCCGGCGCCAGGAGCTGGCGAGGCGTTGGTGCGCGTGGCGCGGGTGGGCATCTGTGGCACCGATCTCCATGCCTACCGCGGGCGGCAGCCCTTCTTCACCTACCCGCGCATCCTGGGCCACGAGCTAGGGGTCGAGGTCCTGGCCCTGGGGCCGGGGACCGAGCAGAGCGGCCTGC
>DATLZJ010000520.1:0-2980 GCA_035574055.1 Caldilineaceae bacterium | reverse complement strand
TCACCAACTTAGGCCATTTGGGGATCGAGCAGTTCACCCCTATCCTCAACCCGCCCCAGGTCGCGATCCTGGGTGTGGGCAATGTCCATCTGCGCCCGGTGCAGGCCGGCGAAAGCGAGGAGGTGCGCTTTGTCCCTCATTTGGGTCTGTCGCTGACCATCAATCACCAGGTGGTAGACGGCGCGCCCGGCGCGCGCTTTCTCCAGGCGTTGAGCCAGGGGCTGGCGAACCTGGAGCTGCTGCTGGCCCTGTAAACCAGAGTCTTACCGACCGCCGCCGACTATCCAAAGGCCAACAAGAACACATGTTCTTTCTGCCCCTTGCAGGGGTTTTGCCAGTGAGGAACGTTTATGACCAAAGCCATTGTCATTGACCCGCGTGAAGTCCGCAAGCCGGGTGTATTGGCCGGCCCTACCATTCCCGTCAACGCCTATGTCTCTGACCCGGCTGCCGAAGCCGCCAAATACGGCAGTGACGGTCTGCTGCGCATATACCGGGATATGGTCTACATCCGCGAATTTGAGACCATGTTGGACCGCATCAAGCGGGAGGGCGTCTACCAGGGGATTGAGTATAACCACAAGGGGCCGGCCCATCTCTCCATCGGCCAGGAGTCGGCAGCCGTAGGGCAGGCGTACCACCTGGGACCGGAGGACCTGATCTTTGGCTCCCATCGCAGCCACGGGGAGATCATCGCCAAGAGCCTGTCGGCCATTGCCAAGCTGGAGGCAGACAAGTTGGCCGAGATCATGGAGTCCTATATGGGCGGCAAGCCACTGCGGGTGGTTGAACGCTTTGCCAACGGCGCGGCCAACGGGGATGTGAAAGAGCTGGCGATTGACTATGTGCTCTACGGCGCCCTAGCCGAGATCTTTGGCCGGGCCACTGGCTTCAACATGGGCATGGGCGGCTCGATGCACGCCTTTTTCCCGCCCTTTGGCGTCATGCCTAACAACGCCATCGTTGGCGGCTCGGCGGATATTGCGACGGGCGCAGCGCTCTTCAAGCGGGTGAACCGCAAGCCGGGCATTGTCATCGCCAACATCGGCGACGCCTCTATGGGCTGCGGGCCGGTTTGGGAGGCCATGATATTTGCCGCCATGGACCAGTACCGTACCCTGTGGGACAAGGAGATCGGCGGCGCGCCGCCCATGCTCTTCAACTTCATGAACAACTTCTATGGCATGGGTGGTCAACCCAAGGGCGAGACGATGGGCTTTGATGTGCTGGCGCGGGTGGGGTTGGGGGTCAACCCCGAAGCCATGCACGCCGAGCGGGTAGACGGCTACAACCCGTTAGCCGTGGCGGACGCCATCGAGCGCAAGCGCAAGCTCCTGCTCGAAGGAAAGGGGCCGGTGCTGCTGGACACAGTGACCTATCGCTTCTCCGGCCATTCCCCGTCGGACGCCTCAGCGTACCGCACCAGGGAGGAGATCGAGCTTTGGCAGCAGCAGGATGCGCTGGCGGGCTTTGGCGACTATCTGAAGCAGCACGGCCATGCCGACGATAGTGTCTTGACCGGTATTCAGGAAGAAGCCATCGAGCGGCTGGTCAAGGTGTTGGAGGCAGCCGTTTCGCTGGAGGTCTCGCCGCGGGTGAGCGTGCAGGGGGATACGATAGGGGAGCTGATGTTCTCCAACCGGCAACGCGACCGGATGGCAGAGGGTACGCCGGAGGTGTTGTTGCCCAAGGAGCAGACCCGTCTGCAAGCGACGTTGAACAAGCACCGCTTTGGGCTGGAGGACGGCAAGCCGCTGCCCAAGCTGCGCTGCGTCACCTACGCCGAGGCGCTCTTCGAGGCCATGATTCATCGCTTCTATGAAGACCCGACCATGGTCGCCTATGGGGAGGAAAATCGCGACTGGGGAGGCGCGTTCGGCGTCTATCGCGGGCTGACCGAGGCGCTGCCCTATCACCGGCTCTTCAACTCGCCTATCTCCGAGGCGGCGATTGTGGGCACCGCGGTCGGCTATGCCTTGAGCGGCGGTCGAGTGGTGGCCGAGTTGATGTACTGTGACTTTATGGGCCGGGCGGGGGATGAGATCTTCAACCAGATGGCGAAATGGCAGGCCATGTCGGGCGGGATTCTGGAGATGCCGTTGGTCTTGCGGGTGTCGGTCGGCTCCAAATATGGTGCCCAGCACTCCCAGGACTGGACTTCGCTCGTCGCCCATATCCCCGGTCTGCGCGTGATGTTTCCGGCGACGCCCTACGACGCCAAGGGAATGCTCAACCTGGCCTTGCGCGGCACCGACCCGGTGGTCTTCTTTGAGAGCCAGCGCCTCTATCCGGAGCCGGAGGTGTTGGTGGAGGGGGGGGTTCCGACCGGGTATTATGAGGTGGAGCTTGGGGAGCCGGCGTTGCGCCGCAGCGGGCGAGACCTGACCATCGTCACCATCGGCGCCACCCTCTATCGGGCGTTGGAGGCGGCGGAGCTATTGCAGGAGCGTTATGGCGTGAGCGCGGAGGTGATTGATGCGCGCTTCATCAACCCGCTCAATTATGAAAAGATCGTCGAATCGGTCAAGAAGACGGGCAAGGTCGTTCTGGCTTCGGATGCGTGCGAGCGGGGGTCATTCTTGCATACCATGGCCTCCAACATCAGCCAACTCGCCTTTGATTACCTGGACGGTCCGGTGGTCGTGGTTGGGGCGCGCAACTGGATTACGCCGGCGGCAGAGCTGGAGGAGGCCTTCTTTCCGCAAAAGGAGTGGATCGTTGACGCAATCCACGAGCGCCTCTTACCGCTGCCCGGCCACCAGCCGGCCACGCGTCAGGCGACGAGTGAGATCCTGGCGCGAAATCGCCGGGGGGTGTAGGTTCCAGCCGATAAGGTCCACTGATGATAGACCAAACAGAAGGGGCCAGCGGGTTTGACCCGCTGGCCCCTTCTGTTTCACGTGAAACACTAGGCAATCGCCATCATGCGCCGTAAAGGCTTTGCCACAGACGCCCTACAAGTAATCGCGCAGCTTGCGGC
>DATLZJ010000519.1:0-10043 GCA_035574055.1 Caldilineaceae bacterium | reverse complement strand
GTGATGTTGGAGATCATGGCCCTCGTCCAGCGCGCGGTGCAACAGCGCCAACCATTCCGGTTTCTCATCCAGCGGTTGTCCCCGGCCATTGGGCACCACAAAAAAGGTAGCGGGCGCCTCCTGCGCCTTCAGAAAATCCAGCAGTTGGCCGAACAGCGCCGGCTCTTGCATACCGGCGTCATCATTAGTGAAGACAAAGAGTGTCTCGCCCATCACTTGCTCCTGACGTGACTAGCGGCAATGGTTGGGCGCGAGCCTTATCCCTTCAGCCCGGAGAGCACCACGCCGCGGACGAAATATTGCTGGGTAAAGAGAAAGATCAGAAGAATGGGCGCCAGGCTCACGGTCGCGCCGGCCATCATGTTGGCCCATTCGGTATAGTACATGCCGCGGAAGCGGGTCAGCGCCAGCGGCAGGGTAAATAGCTCCTCGTCATAGAGATAGATGATCGGCCCCAATAGATCGTTCCAACTGCCCATAAAGCTGAGCAGCGCCAGCGTCGCCAGCACCGGCTTGGAGAGGGGCATCATGATGCGCCAGTAGATGCCAAAGTGGCTACAACCATCAATCTTAGCGGCGTCGTTTAGCTCCTGGGGAATGGTCATGAAGTACTGGCGCATGAGAAAGATGCCGAAGGCGCTGCCGAAATAGGCCGGCACGATCAGCGGCAACTGGGTATCCACCCAGCCGATGCGGGACATGATCACGTAGAGCGGGATCATCGTCACCTGCGCCGGGATCATCAACGCAGCCAGCGTAACGATAAAGAGCGTCTCCCGTCCCCAGAAGCGCACCCGCGCAAACGCATAGGCCGCCAGCGACGACGAGAGCAGCACGCCCAATGTCCACAGGAGGCTGACCTTTAGACTGTTGTAGACATAGAGGCCAAACGGCAGCGCCGTAAAGATATGCACGTAATTCGAGAAGATGAGCGGGTTGGGGATCCATTCCGGCGGGAAGGCAAAGACACGCGCTTCGGTCTTGAGCGAGGTCGCCACCATCCAGTAGAAGGGGAAGATCATGCTGATGGCGGTAAAACTTAGCAGCAGATACGCCACCGCCTTGGCCGCCAGAGCCATGACCGAAGGGGGGCGGAGATGGGAAACGGGATAGCGCGTTGCAGCCATAGTCGCCTCCGGGTCTCTACTCGTAATGCACCCAACGGTGTTGCAGCCGGAACTGGATGACGGTCAAGGCAAGCAGGATGAAGAAGAGCACATAGGCCAGCGCCGAGGCATAGCCCATCTGAAAGTTACGGAAGGCGTTGTTATAGATGTGGAGCACGATGGTCAGGGTGGCGTAGACCGGCCCGCCGCCGGTCATGACATAGGTGTATTCAAAGACCTGGAAGGCGCCGATCAACCCCAGGATGAGCAGCATGAAGGTCGTCGGCGAGAGTAGCGGCACGGTGATGTACCAGAACTTGGCGAATGGCCCCGCGCCGTCAATCTCCGCCGCCTCATAGTAGACCTCCGGAATCCCCTGCAAGCCGGCCAGGAAGATCAGCATGTTGTAGCCCAGCCCTCGCCAGATCGCCATGATGATGACGGCAGGCATGGCCCACTCCGGCGTGCTCAACCAGGCCGGCCCCTTGATGCCGATCTGCCGCAACAAGAAGTTCAGCACGCCAAACTCCGGATTGTAAATCCAGAGCCACATCAAGGAAATGGCAACCGACGAGGTGATGGTAGGCAAAAAATAGATGGTGCGGAAGAAGACGATCCCCCGCAGTTTCTGGTTCATGGCTAGCGCCAGCAATAGCGACAACACCAACCCCGCCGGCACTACGCCGACGACATAATAGACGGTGTTGCGCAGGCTCCTCCAAAACAGATCGTCGTTTAGCAGCGCCTGGTAGTTGCCCAGACCGATCCATCGAGGTGTGCTGATGTAGTCGCCCTTGGTAAAGCTCAACCCGAAGGCGGCGAGGACCGGCCCATAGGTGAAGACGAGCAGCCCAAGGATGAGGGGTGCGACAAAGAGGTAGCCTACCACATGCTCATTGTTGGCGAGTCGTGACCACCAGGAAAGCGGCGCGGTTTGCTCACCGGCCCATGGACCTTTGACCGAGGTAGTTGTGCTCAACGCCCCTGCTCCTCCCAAAACCAGCTAGACCCTCCTGACGCGCTTGGCCCGCCGCCTCCCCAAGCCAATACCGGCGCTGGCGACACACAACTGTAGGTGCGGCATCCTGCCGCACGCCTCTGCATGACGGGCATGGGCGGTAAGGATACCGCCCCTACGGAACTGGCGGCGCAGCGGCCAATAGGTGTACATCCGGCGCCGCGTGTGGCCCGCGCACGGGCATGTTCCACCTACAATATCGCCGGCAATATCGCCGGCAATATTGTAGGTGCGGCATCGGGTGCCCACCGGGCGCGCACGCGCTCGCTTGGCAGGCATGGGCGGCAAGGATGGCGCACCTACAAAACGGTATGCCGCTTATTTCGCGAACATCCTAACGATGCCTGGGGAGGCGGTATGCTCCTGATACACTTACAACTCCTCTACCGGCGTCTCTAGGATCGGCGTGATCTTATCGCAGATGGTTTGCAGCACTTCCGCCGCGCTGCTCTGGCCGATCCAGAGCGCCTCTAGCTCGGCGTTGTAGATCTGCTTCCACTGGTCGCTCTTCAAGCCAGGATAGTAGTTGCGGGCGTAGTTGCCGATGTTGACGGCCTCTTGGCGATTCTCCGGCTCGCCGGTGAGATAGACGTCGGAATTGGCCGTCTCGATGAGGCTAGGCGTCCCCGTCTTGGCAAAGTAGGCCATCCCCCCAGGGCCGACCATATACTGGAGCAGGTCCCATGCCTCTTCCAGATGGGCGGAATTGCTGAAGATGTGAAGTGTGTTGGTGCCGGCGTAGGTCACCCGCTCCAGCCCCTTAGTCCCCAGGGGAACCGGCGCAATGTCCCAGTTGAACTCCAGGTTCTCGGCGTAGTAGTCCACGTTCCAGGTGCCGTCCATGGTGATCGCTACCCTCCCCACCTGGAAGGGATTGGGCACCCCCTCAAGCTGGGCAGGCGTTGGATGGACATGGTGTTCGTGGAGCAGACTCGCCAGCCACTCAAACATCTCCTGGGCCTCCGGCTCAGTCATCAGGCACTGGGTCTGTTCCCGGTTGATCAGCTCGCCGCCGTTGTTCCAAACGGTGACCGCGATGCCATAGGCGCCGATCATGTTAATGCCCCACTGGGTGATGTCTTCAGGGTCAAAGCCGGCTGCACCCGCATTGTTGCCCTGGCTGTCCTGGGTCAGCGCAACCGCCGCCTGGAACAAGCGCTCCCGGTCCCAGGTATCGTCCGGATAGCTCTCGCCGGCGGCGTCCAGCAGGTCCTTGTTATAATAAAGCACCATGCCTACATAGGTGGCGGGCATACCGAAGAGGGCGCCCTGGCCGACGATGCCGGTGGTGCGGTCGTAGCGGCAGTCGTTGACCGTGACCTCAAACCACTGGTCGAGCGCCACCTGGTCCCGTTCGATGTAAGATTCGAGGTCCAAGTAATATCCCTTATGGGCATAGCGCCCGAAGTACTGGGGATCGCCGATGCTCAGGTCTGAGGGATTGCCTGCGGCCAGGCGGGCCTCCTGGCGCGGCCAAAACTCCTCCCAAGGGGCGCTTTCCACTTGTGCCACCACACCCGGATTCTCCTGGCCATAGGCCTGGAACATCTCGTCCAAGGCGCGGAGCCAGGGGTCAAAGTTGTACATGTCAAAACTCAACTCGACGGTCGCCTGTGCGGGGCTGCCTTCGGCGCTACCCTGGGGCGATACAGCCGGCGTACAGGCAGCCAACAGGCCGGTGGTGGTCGCCCCTGCGAGCCACCGGACAAAGGCGCGCCGGGTCATGGGGCTGCGGGTCAGCAGAGGTGCAGTCATGGCATTCTCCTTTTGACAATGGAACCTTGAACCAGTTGATCGGACAGGACGCGGTCGCTTTTTTCAGTCGCTATCCTCAAGTGCGCTCTTCAAGGATTATGTTCAGAAGAAGGCGGCGCGGTGACTTGTTCTCGCTCAAAGATTCGCAATGAGAGCTGGACCGAGTTGGCAAGCTGCGCCTCGATGCTGCGGACAGCCTGCTCGGGCTGCCCGGCACAGATGGCCGCGGCCAACTCCTCATGCAACTGCAAGGTCTCCTGCCAATCGGGCTGAAACTCGGTATGGATCGAGATGAACATGAAGATCGGGCCGATAATGGAGTTGAGCATCTTGAGCAGGTACGGGTTTCCTGCCTGCTGCCAGATCAGTTGGTGGGCCTCCAGGTCACTCTGCACATAGGCATCCCGTTCATTTTGGGCAATGGCCGCGCGCATCCGCTGCAAGTTCGCCTGGAGCGCCGCACAGTGTTCAGGCGAACGGTTCTGGGCCGCTTGGGCGACGGCCAGACGCTCGAGCACCAGCCGCACCTGGAAAAGCTGCTGGACCGCTTCTTTGTCCAGCTCGATCACATAGCGGCCATTGGGCTTGCTGACCACCAGCCCCTCGCGCTCCAGCGCCATCAGGGCATCGCGCGCCGGCATCCGGCTGATGCCCAGCAGACCGGCCAACTCCCGTTCCACCAATTTGGTGCCCGGCGGGATGCGCCCTGTGATGATCTGGCGGCGCAGCAGCTCTGTAGATTGATCTTTCAAGGAAGACCGGTCGAGCCGGAAATGGTCCTTGTTGGTATGGCGTAGGAGCGTTGTCAGGCTCATTGGCGATTGTCGGTTTACTCCTGTCCGTTGAAAAGATCAGCGCATCTATGCGCATGCTAGAGCGGGATAGCCTGTCCCCGGCGCGCCGATTCGCGCGCCGCCAGCGAAATCTTTGTGATCAGGGCGGCCTGCTCGGCGGAAATGGAGGGCGGCTTCCCCGCAAGAAACTCATCCACCCAGAACATCTCCCAGCCGGGCGTCTGCGCCGGCAGGGGCAGCGATTCGCTCCCTTGGGCGCTGTCCAGGCTGACGGCCGTGCGCGTACTGCCCTCCTCGGCGCGGTGGATGCTGACCACACCCCTTGGGCCGGCCAGCTCCAGTTGCCAAGCAGGGTAGGCGAAGCGATGGCAGAAGTACATCTCAAAGAGCGCGCTGCCCCCGCCGGCCAGACGAAACAAGAGCCGGCCACAGTCCATAAAGGGGCTATCGGGGGTGGTGAAGTTGCCGTAGTCTGCGTATACCTGCGTCACCCGGTCGCCCATGAGGTCCAGCACCAGATCAATACCGTACCATCCCAAGGAGAGTTCCGGCCCTCCCTCTGCCGGGTCTCGATACCAGTCCGTGCGGTCGAAGACATCCAGCGTACCGTGATGATGGCAGATGCGCAGCGCAAAGGGCCGGCCGATGCGGTCCTCGGCGACGGCGGCCTTGACGGCCATCATGGGCGGCAGGTAGCGGGCGCTGGGGCCGGCGGCGATGCGAATACCGTACCGGCGCTCTGCCTGGACAATGCGCTCCGCGTCGGCCTGTGTGGTGGCGAAGGTCTTGGGGATAAAGATGTCCACACCCAGAGGCGCCAACCGCTCCACCCAGTCGGCATGGGCGCTGTGGCGCGTGATCAGCACGACCGTATCCAGCTCCTCGGCGGCGATCATCTCCTCGGCCCGGTTGTAGAGCCGCAGGCCAAAACGTCCGGCGTACTCCTGGGGCGTAAGACCCAGCATGGCCCGGATCGACTGCGCCTCCTCGCCCAAGGTCGCCGCAGCCCGGAAGTCAACGCCGGGATGGGCGGCCAGTCCCTTGCCGAGGGCAAGCGGCCAGTAGAGCGCCGCCAGCCCCACCATCCCGGCCCTCATACCGCCATCTCCTTCACCTGCTTCTGTGTTCCCTTTTCCTGGATGCGCATATCCGTCAGCCACGCTCGACCACATGAATGGCATGGTGAAGCCGCTCGGCGCGGCGCTTGATTTCGTCGGGCGGCGCCTCGATCAGCCCGCTCGAAATCAGCCGTGGCATCAGCTCCTCTGCCACCGGGCAAAGACCCTCACGATAGCGGTAGTCACTCTTGTAGAACGGGCAACGCACAGGGCAGTCAGGCAGGTTATAGGCGGTGGAAACGCGAAAGAGGTCAAAGAGATAAGCGGGCTTGCCGATGAAGCCAAAGCGCAAATTCAGCCCCTGGTCTCGGGCTAACTGCTTGAACTGCTCCAGGTCCAGCCCAACCTTGTCGCCCTCCCAAGTACAGGCCCAAATATAGCCGACGTGATTGGCCCCCTCCGGCACATGGCGCGGGCGCAGCCAGGGACAGCCCTCAATCGCTGCGTTCAAGATGCGCAAGTTTTCCGTGTACTCGGCAATATAGCCATCCACCCGCTGTAACTGGGCCAGCCCCACCGCGCCCGTCACTTCATTCATACGGAAATTGAGCGTCATAAACGACGGCGATTCGCCAAAGGCCCATTCATGGAAGAGCTTATGGTAGAGGTCTTCCCGGTTGGTGGTCATCATGCCGCCGTCGCCGGTGGTCATGTGCTTGCCCTGCTGGAAGCTAAAACAGCCAAAGTCGCCGTAAGTGCCGGCATGTTTTCCCTGCCAGGTGGCGCCGATGGCATGGGCGCAATCCTCGATCAAGAAGAGATTGTGCTCGTCACAGATGCGGCGAATCTCGTCCAGCTCGGCGCACATCCCCCAAAAGTGAGTCACAATCACAGCGCGGGTACGGTCGGTGATGTTAGCGCGCAGAGAGGCCGGGTCCATCAGATAAGTGTCGTAGCGGACATCGGCAAAGCGAGGCACCGCGTTGAAGTAGAGGGCGGCGATGGCGCCAAACTGCACCATCGGGTCACAGATAACCTCCAGCCCCGTGCCGGCGCCGCTGACGCTGACGGCTTCAGCCAGCGCCGACATGGCCGAATTGCGGGCAATGGCATAGCGAGCGCCGACCTTCTCGGCGAACGCTCGCTCAAAGCGCGTCACCATACCGCCCTCCACCCAACCTAACTGGCGGCTGTCCAACACTTCGGCAAAGTACTGCTTTTCTAGATCGCCAAAGACGCGAGCCATAGGTTTGTCCTCTCGGCTGAAAGGCCAGGCCATCCATGCCTGGCGCTGATTGCTGAATAGGCGCTACGTAGACCTACCCCTTGAGGCCGGTTTTTGCCAGCCCTTGCACAAAGTACTTTTGACCAAAAGAGTAGAGGACCAACATCGGGATGACGCCCAGCATCGAGCCGGCCATGATGACGCCGACCCGCTCCACGCCGGTTCCCGCCCGCCCGCGCAGATAGGTCAACCCCAACGATACGGTCATCTTCTCCTGTGAGCTTAGATAAATAAGCGGGCCGAAGAGATCGTTCCAGGAGCCGAGAAAGGCGAAGAGCGCCACCGTCACCAACGCGGGCATCCCCAGCGGGATAAAGATTCTCCAGTAGATCTGAAAGAAGCCCGCCCCATCAATGGTCGCGGCGTCGAACAGATCCTGCGGCACCGCTCGATAGGTCTGGCGCAACAGGAAGACAAAGTAGGCGCTGCCAAAGAAGGACGGGACGATCAGCGGATAGTGGGTGTTGAGCCAGCCGAGGTTCTTCATGATGACAAAAGTCGGGATGACGGTGACCGCATAGGGCAGCATCATGGTCGCCAGCAGAATGGCGAAAAGCACCCGGCTCCCGCGAAAGCGCATCCGCGCAAAGGCAAAGGCGGCTAAGGAAGAGGAAAAACAGACGCCAATCACCGATAAAATCGAAATCTTGAAGCTGTTGAACAGGTAGTTCCCCATGGGAGCCAACACGAAGAGGTCCCTGTAATTCTGAAAATAGACCGGGTTGGGGATGAGCTGGGGCGGCCAGAGCATCTGCTTGCTGGGATGCTTCAAGGATGTCGAGACCAGCCAGACGAGCGGAAAGAGCATCAGCAGCGCCATGCCGACCAGCACCGCGTGGGTGGCAAGCCGCGAGACCATGCGGCGCGGTATACCCCGTCGTGCCGGGAGTGTGATCGGCTGTCCGGTCTTGACCTGTTGCTCGGTGATCATCTTAGGTTGTATCTTCGTAAAAGACCCATTTTTTGCTCAAGACGAAGTTCAGAATCGTCAGCCCGACGATCACCAGAAAGACCGCATAGGCGACGGCAGAAGCTAACCCCATCTTCTGCAAGCGGAAGGCCAACCCATACAAATACATCACGATCAACTGGGTGGCGCCCGCCGGCCCCCCCTGTGTCAGCACCCAGACCAGAGCGAAGTCCTGGAATGTGCCGATGATCCCGGTGACCAGGACGAAGAAGGTGACCGGCGACAGCAGCGGCAGCGTAATGCGTGTGAACTTCTGCCATGCATTGGCGCCGTCAATCGCGGCAGCCTCATAGTACTCTTGCGGAATCCCCTGCAATCCGGCCAAAAAGATGACGATCTGAAAACCCATACCGGCCCAGATCGCCATGATGATGACCGAGCGCAACGCCCACTGGGTCGTGCCAAGCCAGGCCGGACCCTTGATGCCGATCATGCGCAGGGCTGCATTGATGATCCCGAAGTTCGGCTCGTAGAGCCAACCCCACAGCAGAGCGAGGGCCACCGTGGGCGCGACCACCGGGATAAAGTAGATCCCCCGGTAGAGATGCTTGAAGCGAATATTCTGGTTGAGCAGCGAGGCAAAAAAGAGCGAAAGCACCATGGACGGCAGCACGACGCCCAGCGTATAACGCGTCGTGTTCCAAAGCGTCTTGAAAAAGAAACGATCGGTTGTCACCAGGTCAACGTAATTATCTACGCCGACCCAGCGCGGCGGGGTGATCAGGTTCCAGGTCGTAAAGCTGACAAAGAGCGAGAAGAGGGTCGGATAGACCTGGAAGATGAGAATCCCCAAGACTACTGGCGAAATGAAGAGCCACGCCATACGCTCTTCGCGCCGTCGCAGGCTCTTCAGGGAAGCCGCTTTTTGCGCCACGGAAGGCTCTCCGTTGGTGGGTGCACCATCCTGCCGGCCAGGCCCTGCGCCTGAGTCTGCTTAGGCGCAGGGCCTGATCGCTCACACGGACAGGCCCTGGCTACGCCTGGAAGCGCTCCCAGGCGGCGGCCAGCTCCTCGTTGTGGATGGCAGCGGCCTCAACGCACGCCGCCACAATGTCTGTGCCGTCTGCAAAGGCCGCCTCGATGGGCGGGCGATAGGCATCCCAGCAAGTGAAGAACTCAAAATAGGTGTAGTCCACTTTATGGGATTCCTCGACGATATTGTCTAAAATCTTCAGACGGTTCTCCGGCGGTGTGCGCGAGTACCATTCCTCGCCGATCTCAGGGAAACAGCTTGGAATGACATAGTTCAGCTCGCCAAAGCGCGCCTGCCCTTCCTCGTTGGCGAGGTACTGCAAGAGGCTCCAGGCCAGATCGGGTTGCTGTGTGGCCTTGAAAATCCACCAGCCGTCCGATTCGAGGCTGGTGGTGCGCCGGCCCGTATTGGGGTGCTTGGGAAAGAGCGCAACGTCCCACTCGAAGTCGGTGATGTTGGCGAAGTCCGCGATCCACCACACACCATCCACGACCATGGCGACCTGGCCCGACATGAAGGGGTTGGTCTGGGCCTGAGCGCCGGGCGGCGGCGCGATCTGGTGGGTGTAGATTAGGTCCCAGTTCCACTTCCAGACTTCGATAGACTCCTGCGAGTCTACCAGGCTCTGTCTGAAGTCGGGGGTATGGTTGGCGCCGCCGGCGGAAAAGAGGAAGTTGCCTTTGGTGATGATCCAGGGGCTGATGACTTGCATGCCCCACTTATTCTCGTCCGGGTTGGTGATCGCTTTGCCCATCTCGACCAGGTCATCCCAGGTCCAATCATCGGTGGGGTAGGGGACGCCTGCCTCGTCGAACATGGTCTTGTTGTAGGCGATGATCTGCGATTGTGCGTCCGAGGGAAGGCCGTACATGCTGCCCTCTTCACCGCCGCTGTCAAAGTCGCCTTCAGCCCAACGATACTGGGCGACGGCGCCCGGGAACATCTTGTCCAGCGGGAAGGAGTCTCGCTCGATCCAGTCGGTAATGTTGAGCAGGATTCCATCCTTGGCATAGACGATCATGCGGCCATAGTCGGCGATGCCGACATCCGGCGGTGTGCCGCCGGCCACTTGGGTCTGTAGCTT
>DATLZJ010000518.1:0-5176 GCA_035574055.1 Caldilineaceae bacterium | reverse complement strand
GCCGCAGCTATCGTTGACTCGTTCCTCAAGGTCGAGGAAAGGAGTGGGCAGAACGGCCCCATCCTGGATGATACGGATCACGCCTGCGCGCTCGACGACGAAGAGCCGTCCGCTGCCATCGCCCGCGTGCGCGATGTGGACGGGCTGGACAAAGTCGCCGGGCAAGCGCGTCAAGGTCAGCGCCGGCCAGCGGAGCGGCGGGAGGGTCCCCTGGGCTGTCGCCGGCATGGCCGCCGGCCCCCAATTGAGCAGGAGGATCAGCGCGAGCACGATCCCTAAGGGACGCACCCTGAGCGCCCGGTGAAGGCGCTCGCTAGCCATGCTGTCTGGGCCATGACGCCTCTGCCATCTATACTCTCGGATCATCATCCAGTCTTATACATGTTTGGAAAGCAGCCGATCTGCCCGCTTGCTGTGGGAGAATAACCGCCCGTGTCACCGTAAGGCAGGTGTGCGAGTGATAGGGCTGCTTTTTTGTGATCGGAGGGGGGACATAGCGGCCCGCGCCCTGGCCGCAATCATACCATAGCGTGCGCGCAGCGGTAAACCGCCCGGCCCATATCAGCCCCTCCCGGCCTCATGCGATTCATCTCGGGTGCGCCGTGACCTGTCTCATAGTTTCGTGAACGAAAAGAGAGGCCTGCCGTGAACACCAACTCTGATGCCGCCGTGCCGCGCAACGCGCTGCTGCGCCTGTCGCGTTGGCTCACCCAGCCTCGGAACTGATTCCTCACCCGCCCCACTTCTCCACCGGCTTCCCCGCGCTCGACGCCCGCCCCGGCTGCGCGCAGCTCTATGACCCTGCGCAGCGGACGCTTCGATGGGAACGTTGGAACTCCATTTTCGTGAAACACAAAGACCTCCCTGGCGAATCGGCGTCTGTAATCCGATTGACCAGGGAGGTCTTCTATCATCACGCTGATGCCTGAGGATGACCTAGCCTGCGACCAGGCTAGACCGGCTAGCTCCGGTCCATCGCGATCTCAAGCTCATAGGGGTCGGTGGCGTCCGGTGGGATTTGGAAGTCATCTACCGTGATAGGCTCATAATCATCGTGGACAACGACCACGCTGTAGAATTCGCCCGGCGTCACCGTGTTGTCGAGCTGGAACTCGCCCCGCCGGTTGCTGGTGCCCACGGCATGGACCATGCTGTCCGGGAAGTCCGCATCAATCCAGTCCTGAACAGTCACGCCGGGGACCAGGAAGACGATGAGCGCGCCGGAGATGGTCTGGCGGCTGTTGTTGCGGTCCACGACCACGCCGATGACCGTGACCTCTGTCGGCTGCGGCTCGCCGCCCCCCTGCATGGTGAAGCTGCCGCTCTGCAACAGCTCTCCATCCACATAAAGCTCCAGAGTAAACTCGCCTGGGGGCAGCCCATCGGGATGGTAGATGCTGATGTAGGTCGTGCCCTCCGTGCCGGAGTTCCAGATGTCCTCGGTCTCCAGCACCATTTGGCCGTCGAGATACCAGCGCCTCGTCCAGGGCGTGCCGTTGGTCATGCCGGAGTAATCGAAGAAGGCGAAGACTTCCGTCAAGCCGGCAAAGGAGGCGCCGGTGTCAACCGGCTGGTCGTTGGCGACATCGGCGGCAAAGGTGATGGGGCCGATTTCGGGGGTGCTGGGCGGGTTCGGGCCGGGGTCAGGGCCGGGACCGGGGCCAGGACCTTCGCCAACCATGACGCCGCTGCGAAAGATGGAATCGCCATTGTAGATGATCTCCACCTCGGTGAAGCCATCCGCCAACCCCTCGTCGTTGTAAATGCTCAACCAGCTTGAGCCGCTTTCGCCCAAGTCCCAGGCAAAGGAGTCGCGCAGCAACTCGCCGCCGTCCAGGTACCAGACATAGGTGAAGTCGGCGCCATCCTCAAAGCCCGTGAAATCGAAGACAGCGTAGAGGTCGGTGATGCCGCTTCTGAATTGTACGCCAGGGTTGATCGGCTCCCCGCGGCGGTTGACAGCCTCAGAGAACTGCATCCTGGTGATTTGAGGGCCGTCGCCGACCGGGTTGGGGAAAAAGCTATTGACGAAACTCAGCGCCAGATTGCCCGAGCGCACCAGGCCGATCATGCCGGCCCCTTCCATGTTGCGCGCCGTGGGCACCCCTACGAACTGGCCTAGGCTATCGGTGGCTAACCCACCGGAGTTGCCGGGGTTCAACTCGGCGTCGGACTTGATCCACTCGTAGACGCCATCCCGGTCCTCATCCAAAAAGCCGGAGACAATGCCGCGGGTGTAGGTGGCGGTGTTGCCGCCGACGCCGGGAAAGCCAAAGATATTGATCTCATCGCTGATCATGAGGTCATCGCTGTTGCCCAGCGGGATGGAAGTCAGCCCCAGGTTCGCCGGCAGCGGCGCATCCGGGTCATCCACCAATCCGATGATCTGGATCAGCGCCAGGTCCAGGTTTGGGTCACTCTTAACAATCTCGCCGAAGTACTTATAGACCGCCTCGCCGCGCAGATCATTCGGCGCGATGCCGATGATCGCAATGGCTTCGTCATTCATATAGCCGTTGCGCCGGTCGCCCTCAACCACATGGTGGTTGGTCAGGATCAAGCCCTGATCGTTGAGAATGGTGCCGCTGCCCAGTGAGAAGTTCTCGAAGTCTTGGTCCGGCACCACAATCTGGACGGTGGCGCGCAGGGCGCGCTCGACGCCGGCCCGGTCAATGGCCGCCGCCGGCTGGATGGCAAAGGCCGTGAAGACAAGGACCAGGAAGGTGACGGCCAGGCGGCCTGACCGACTCCACCAGCGACCGGCGCGTTGGGGAGCGACCGGCGTAGCGCCGGAACGCTCAGGGGCAGAAGGGATTAGGTGCAGGGGCGTCATTTACTCACCTTCCTCGGGTTCTACGCTTTGCTCAAGTTGCTGCTCGACTTGCAGATCGCCGGCAACTTCCTCGACGTTCAGGCTGTCGTAGATCACAAAAAAGTCGTCCGCCTCCTCGTCCCAATCCACCGCATCGGCGGCGACCGTGACGACGATGAGCTGGTCATTGACGACAAAGAGAAGGTCTTGGGCCTGAACAACAACCGGCGGGGCCAAGGCGCCCTGGTCGCGGGTTGGGTCCGCCACATAGGCATAGGTCACCAACATCCCCGGCGTACCATTGACGGTGACGGGGTCGGCGGCCAGCTCGCGATAGCGCAACAGCTCCTGGGCGCGGCGAGCGCCTAACCCGGCGCGGGCGCTGACCAGGTTTTCATCCGCAGCCAAGGGGCGCACCTGGACGCGCAGCTCGGCGTCGAAGATGCTGGCGCTGCGCGCGTTCACTGCCTCGATGACATAGTCCTCGCTGCTGCCGGTGATCCAGCGAGCAGGAACGGCAATCGAGGGCAGCCCCTCGCCCAAAGAGACATCCCGGCTGGCGCCGACGGCATTGTTGCGGATGCCCCAGCCCAAGAAGAGGGCAAAGAGCAGCGTAACCAGCACGGCAATATCGTTGCGCCGCAGGTCGGTTTCGCTGGGCGGTTCATTGGTGACGCTCGGTTTGGTCAACGCCGAAAGCAAGCTGGACATTAGCCATTCTCCTGTGTACGGGTGGGGCCGGCCTCAGGGCCAGGGGCCGCCGGCGGGGTTGTCGAGGTAGGCGGGGCTGTCGGCGGAACCGAAGGCGGGACAGTCGTGGCAGCGGGCGCCATCACCGGCGCGTTGCCCACGCCTCGATTTGGGGTCTCGCGCAGCCGGTTGTGGGCCAGGCGCAGCGTCTCTTCATTGGCGCGCTCGATGAGCCAGAAAGTCAAGGCGAGGGTGACGATGGTGACGATGGCGGCAAAGATCAGGTCGGACCAGGGGTTGTACTCCAGCCCGCCGCCGAAGGTGCGGTCAAGCAAGAAGAAGAAGAGACCGTTGAGCACCGCGGCCAGGGCAAGGCCAAGCGGCAGATAGTAGGCCGGCGTCTTCTCAAAGCGAGCCTGGCCGATGAAATAACCCAAGATGCCGGCGAAGCTGGCATAGGCCAGGGCATTGACCACCATCCGGATCGAGCCGATGTCCAGGTCCACGCCGCCGCTGGCGAAGACATACTGGAAGTTGCCGACCGTCGCCAGCCCCAGGCCCGCCGCCACGGCGTAGATCACGCCGTCCACTCGCTCGTCGAACTCCGGATGGCGGAAGACCGTATAGCGCACGGTGTAGTAGATCAGCGCTTGTTCAATAAAGCCAGCAATGAGGATATTGCCCAACAGATTGGACCACCAACTGTTGAACTGCCACTCGCGCAGGCTGAAGAGACCCTGGATCAACGGGGTATGGAGCGCCGCCGCGACCAGCGCGCCGACGATAAAGACGCTAAAGACCATCTGCTTCGGCTCCGGCTCCAGGTGATCGAGCCGGTAAAAGAAGAAGAGCCAGATGGCAGCCGGCACGACGCTGAAGATCAACCCTAGCAGGACCAGCGGAAGACCATCTAACCGAGCGCCGAAGTCAGGCAAGATGAGGTTGAAGATACCGGTGAAGATCAGCAGCGCGACGAGGGTGATCGCCAGGGCCACCCATAAGCCGCTCCGGTTGTGGGCAACGCGCTCCAACCGTTGCCGCTCGTCCCCACCTAAATATGTCGCTTGCACAGAGGTTCCTCCTTGATTCGATGTCGTTGCTCGGCGCGCTCCGCTAGGTTCGCGCTGCGGGCATTGGATGTGGATGGTTAGAGTATGGCTTACAATCAGTCTATCTCGGCCTGTATCTCAATCGGTTGCTGTTCTGTTGTGCGCCTGGTGTGGTGTTGGATTACTGGTTTTAAATTGTTGGATTTGTGGCCGGGCAATTCTTTCGCGGTTGCGTAGAGAGTAAAGGATAGATAAAAGGCAGGTGAGGTTATCAAGAGGCAACGGCTGCGTGCGGGAGGCTTGACACCCTGCAAGGAGCGCGGGTAACATTCTCCAGATATTTCACCGGATGATATACGTCTACCCATCCGTCTAAGACGCGAAAGACGCATCACCCGGTGATGCGCTGGTTATTCTACACAATCATAACAATCTTACGCATTCGCATTTTATCCTATCATCTCCCTGACAATCAACTTGAGTTTACCGGCATAATGGACTCGCTCCAAAGCGGCAGCCCCACCTTAGTCTATAACGCGGCGACCTTCGCCGCGATGCTTGCGCACCTGTGGGAAAGCAAGCTGATCGCCCTAGACACCGAGAGTGATAGCCTCTTTAGCTATTA
>DATLZJ010000517.1:0-2359 GCA_035574055.1 Caldilineaceae bacterium | reverse complement strand
GACCGGGTTGAGCGAGGTCATCGGGTCCTGGAAGATCATGGCGATGCGACTGCCGCGAATGGAGCGCAGCTCATCTTCACTCAGCTTGAGCAAATCCTGGCCGTCGAACCAAACTTCGCCATCTACGATCTTGCCGGGCGGTTGGGGGATCAGCCGGATCAAGGACATCACGCCAACGCTCTTGCCGGAGCCAGATTCCCCGACAATGGCGACGGTTTCCCCCTTATCCACGGTATAAGAGATGCCGTTGACGGCATGGACCACGCCATCCTGGGTGAAGAACTGGGTTTTTAGATTTTTTACTTCCAGCAACCTCGCCATGAAGCTTTGCTCCTCTGCCTAGCGATAAACAGCCGATCCGTTCAGATAAACTGATCAGATAAACTGGAATCATGCTTGAGGATCATCACAGGCGCGCCTCGCGCCGGGGCAGGGCAAGGAGCGCCGCCGGATCCCGTCTTTTTACAGACCTGGAAACCTGCCGGAAAGGAGTCACCTTCCTCAGGGAAAAGCCCGCTGCGCCCCGATACAGCGGGAGAATACATCCGGATGTAGGCAGGCTCTGCCGATCAGGTGTCTACCGGTTCAGGTGTCTACCGGTGAGGACGCCGCTGCGACATGCCCTAGTTAGCAGCAACGCGACCGGTCAGTGGTATGGTGTACAAACGCCAATCTGCCGGAGACCAGCTTAGAAAAGCTACAGATGCAAAGCTACAGATTTGGCGCGATTCTACACCGGCAATTGCTTCGCAATGCTAACAGAGTTTAGGAGCCTTGTCAAAACCCCTTTCAGCAGGCCACAGGAGCAGCACCAACAGTTCCAAAGGGCGCACCGGCACCTTTCATCCACCCTTTAACCGGCCCTTATCAGAGGTTAAACTAAAGGCTCAAGCGGGGCCGGGTCGCTTGCCAGCCAGCTCCGCAGTTGTGCGATCTGGGCCAGCACCGCGCGGCGGCTGGTCCCCCCCTCGACGTCGCGTTGCTCCACGCTCTGCTCAACGTCCCAGACGTGCGCCACATCCTCGTCAAAGGCGGGATGCAGCGTCTTGAGGTCATCCACGGTAAGTTCCGCCAGCTCGACCCCACGCTGCTCGGCCAGGCGGACCGCCGCACCGGCCAAATGATGGCTCTCGCGGAAAGGCACGCCCTTGCGCACCAGGTAATCGGCCAGATCGGTCGCCAGCATCTCCGGCGCCAGCGCGGCGCGCAGCCGCTGGACATTCGGCGCCAGCGTCGAAAGGACGCCGGCGGCGATCTGAAGCGAGCCACTGAGCGTCTCAACCGCATCGAACAGCGGCTCCTTATCCTCCTGCAAATCCTTGTTGTAGGCGGTGGGCAGCCCCTTGAGCGTCATGAGCAGCCCGGCCAGGTGTCCGGCCACCCGCCCCGTTTTACCGCGCAATAGCTCGAGCGCGTCGGGGTTCTTTTTCTGGGGCATCAGACTGCTGCCGGTGCTATAGGCGTCGGCGAGGGTGACAAAGCCGAACTCCCGGCTGCTGAAGATGATCAGGTCCTCGGCCAGGCGGCTGAGGTGGACCATGGTCAGGCTCGCCCAAAAGAGGAATTCGGCGATAAAGTCCCGGTCGCCCACCCCGTCCAGGCTATTGCGAGTGATGTCGGCAAAGCCCAAGTCCACGGCGAGCTGCCGCCGGTCGAGGGGAAAAGGATTGCCGGCCAGCGCGCCGCTGCCCAGCGGCAAACGGTTGGCGCGACTGGCCAGATCGTCCAGCCGTTCGGCGTCTCGCTGCCAGGCCCATGCATGGCTCAACAGCCAATGGCTCCAGCGCAGAGGCTGGGCCGGCTGGAGATGGGTGTAGCCGGGCATGATCAAGTCTAGCTCATCGGCGGCGCGCTCGACGGCGATATGGATGAGCTGGCGCAGGTGCCCCCGCAACTGTTGGCTCTGCTCGCGCAGCCAGAGACGCACATCGGTGGCGATCTGATCGTTGCGGCTGCGCCCGGTATGCAGCTTACCCGCCGCCGCTCCGATCAACTCGGTCAGCCGCCGCTCATTGGCGGTATGGATGTCCTCATCGTCAGGCCGGACCACGAAGGTCCCCGCGGCCCATTCGCCGGCCACCTGCTCCAACCCCTCCACGATCTGGTCGGCCTCGGCTGCGGTGAGGATGCCGGCGCGCGCCAGCGCACGCGCATAAGCCTGGCTTCCCTGGATGTCGGCTTGCCAGAGCCGGCGGTCAAAGGAAAGCGAGGCGTTGAACTGCTCCATCAACGGGTCGGTCGCGCCGGTGAAGCGTCCGCCCCAGAGTTTTCCCGACAGTTTGGTAGACATGCGCTTAGTTCCAGCTCCCGCGAATGCTCAGTCGCTACTCTTGTTCTTCAATCGCCTGTGGGATCGGCG
>DATLZJ010000516.1:0-7912 GCA_035574055.1 Caldilineaceae bacterium | reverse complement strand
CCACGCTTTGAGCGTCGCGCCTACCCGCCCCAGGCTCTCGGCGCTCAACTTATCGAGCGTATCAGCCAGCGTATCCCGATGGGGATAGGCATAGTCGGCAATCGTCGCCGCCGGAATTCCTGCCGCTTGAAAGAGGCTGTGGGCATCGGTCGCCGACCATGTTGGCTCATTGATAAAGACCGCGCCTGCGCCCTGCTCGGCAGCGACCTGCCAGATCGCAGTCGTTAGCGCCGGGTGGCTCGTGCTTTCCGCATAAAAGCGATGATTGGCCGCGCCCACCAGGTCCAAGTAAAGGGCAAAGCGCGGCACCCGGCAGCGGGGAATATCCCGCTCAAGTCGCTCCACAAGATAGCGACTGCCCAACCCGTCCTCCCATCCCTCAATGCCGCCATTTTCCTCGGCGTCTAAAAAGACCAGGCAGATGGTGTGGCCGGTGGCGGGCACATCCAGGGTGCGGGCCAGCTCCAAGAGAACCGCCGTGCCCGAAGCCCCGGCATTGGCCCCCGGCGCAGGCTGGATATGGTTCTCTGGGTCCGGATCCCGGTCTGCATACATCCGGGTATCGTAGTGGGTCATCAGCAGCGCCGTGCGCGCGGAGGCTTGAGTAGGGCTACGGATGGCAATGATATTACGCGCCGGCTCACCCTGGGGCGTCGTAAACTCCTGGATGACCACATCCCAGCCCAGCATCCGCAGCTCCTCGGTCAGCCAGTCACTCATGCGGATCGTTGCAAGATCGCCCGTCGGACGCTCGCCGAACTCCAACTGGCGCGCGGCGAATTGCAGCGCTCGCTCCCCCGAAAAGGGTTCGGCGACAAATGACGGCGTGAGCAGGCCATACCCCAAATATCCAAAGTAGCTTACCGCTGCCGCCAGTACCAAGACCAGCGCCAGCTCAATTGTATACATGCGAAGCCTGTTCATGCGTGCTGCTTTAGCCCTTGCCAGACTCGTTGCGCCGCGCTCGGAAGATCAGCCGGATCGGTGTGCCTACGAATGGATAATGGGCGCGTATCTGGTTCTCCAGGTAGCGTTCGTAGGAGAAGTGAACCAGCTCCGGGTCGTTGACGAAGAGGATAAAGGTTGGCGGCTCGGCCTCGGCCTGCGTCGCGTAATAAATGCGGAGTGGACGCCCGCCCTTGCTGGGGGGCGACACATGCTCATAGGCCGAGCGGATCAACTGGTTCAACTCGCCGGTCGAGAGCCGGTGCCGCCGGGCGGCAGCAACCTCGAGCGCCGTGGGCAGTACGGTATGCACCCGCTGGGTCGTCTTTGCACTGATGTAGATCACCGGTACATAGTCGAGGAACTTCAACTCAGCCCGGATGCGCTTGGTATACTCCACCATCGTGTTGGAGTCCTTCTCCACCGCATCCCACTTATTGACGACTACCACCACGCCCTTCATTTTCTCCAGCACATAGCCGGCTACATGGGCGTCTTGGGCCGTCACGCCGTCCACGGCATCAATCAGCAGCAGCGCCACATCGGCGCGGTCAATGCTACGCATGGAGCGCAGCACACTGTACTGCTCGATGCCCTGCTCGATCTTGCCGCGACGGCGGATACCGGCTGTGTCAATGAGGGTGATACGCTGGCCTTCGTAGGTGATCTCCATGTCAATCGGGTCGCGGGTAGTCCCCGGCACCTCGCTAACGATGGCTCGCTCCATGCCGATGAGCGCATTGAGCAGGCTGCTTTTACCGACATTGGGCCGGCCCACAATCGCAATGGCGACCGTGTCCTCCTCCTCATCCTTGACGGGATAGGCAGGCAGCGCCGCCACCAGCGCGTCCAGCAGGTCGCCCACGCCCTCGCCATGATAGGCGCTGATCGGAAAGGGTTCGCCCAGCCCCAGATTCCAAAACTCGATGGCATCCAGCCGGCGCTGGGGGCTTTCGGTCTTGTTGACGGCCAGAAAGATGGGCTTGTCGGTCAAGCGCAGCACCTCGGCGATATCAAGGTCCGCAGCGGTCATCCCCTCTTTCCCATCTACCACAAAGATGATCGCATCGGCCTCCTCGACGGCCAGCCGGGCCTGGTTCTGAATTTGGGTCAAAAACTTGGCAGAGTCCAGCGCCAGGGGCGCGGCCGGATGCCGCCGCGGCGCGCCCAATTCCGAGGGCGCCTCCAGCCCGCCGGTGTCAATGACCACAAAGCCGACGCCGTTCCAGTCGCTTTCGCCATAGATGCGGTCGCGCGTCGTGCCGGGCAGGTCCTCCACAATCGCAGTCCGCCGTCCGACCAAGCGGTTAAAGAGCGTAGATTTACCTACATTGGGGCGGCCCACAAGGGCCACCACTGGTTTTCGTGACGCCATATCTCCACATCAATCTGCAGGCTGTCCGGGCGGCAGAATGGCGCCACCGGCGCCGCTCGCCTCGCCTGCCTCGCTTGTTTCTGCCCCTGGCCCGTCCGGGGTTGCCGTCGGCGCCTCGACGCCGCCATCCACCGGGCCAGTGAGAAGCTCTGTCGGCGTGATCGGCGCCACAGCGGGGGCCGCGGGCGTGATCACCACCTCAACGGTCTGCGGAATCACCCCTTCGGCCTCGATGCCGGTCGGCACCACCACCCGCGGCGTGACCACATGATTCCCCGGCAACAGCCCGGTCAGGTCCAAGATCACAAAGATATCGTCCGGCCCCAACGACTCCAGCAAGGGCAGCGGGCCGCTCAGGATCACATCCACCGTATCCAGCGCCACCTGCGCCTCCAGCCCGGCGCCCAAGCCCTGGATCACCGGCTGCTGGCGCACCGTCGTTCCGCCTTCGATGGCGGTGATGGTGGCGACCATATCCACCGTATTCCCCTCCAACACCGTCACATTCTCCGGGACGATCAGCTCAAGGCGGCGTTGAATCTCACCGGTGGCGCCGGCTAATGAGACCGGCTCCGTCTCGACAAACCCCGGCACGTTCGCCAACGCCTCGCTGTTGCCCAACAGCACCACCGTCGAGGGATTGACCCGGACGGAGCTGAGGCGATAGCCGGCGGCGGGCTGGCCCACCAGGTTCACCCGGACCGCAACCTCCTTGCGCCCAGGCCACTGCTCGACCGGCACCGCCACACGCACCATCGCCGGTTCCACCGTCACCCGCGGCACCGGCTGCCCCTGCGCGTTCTGCGGAATGACCGCCTGCGTTCGCTCCACTTGGCTCTTGGCATTGCGCAGGTAAATCTCAGCGCGCGCGCTGGTCACTTGCTCCACCTGCGTCTCCGGCCCCCGGACCGTGACCGTAGAGGGCGACACCAGCGGCGTCTGCCAATCATAGCCGAAGGCCGCGCTATCCATGATCTCGACCCGCACCGGCACCGTCTTCGAGATCACCTCGTCGAGCTGGACGCGCAGCACATTACGCTGCACATCCACGATCTCGACGGCCGGGTCTACAACATCCACTTGGACAGGCACTTCGTGGACGCCCTCGCCCAGCCCAGAGAGATCAATATAGGCGCTAAAGTCGCTAACGTCTAGGTTATTCCAAGAACTCTGGGGCGCCAGTAAGACCACTCGCACACTTTCAGACGCCAAATCTTGGAGAGGCTGCAAGTTCTCGCTTAGGCCACGCACCGTGACCGGCACTCGCTCCTCAAACTCCGCCTGAATGTATGGATTCTCCTGGTTGACCGCGATCAGCCAGACGATCAGACCCAGTAACACCGACAGGGCCAAGGTGTTGAGCTGTTCCGCCAGGCGGCGCCACCGCGTCCGTGCCATTCGATTCGCAAAGGTCTCCAACGCCGACCCCGCAGCTCGCTGGGATAACGCCGGAATCCACTTGGTTTGCCATCCACGCATGTCAGATTTAGAGCCAACTATGGGCCATAGAAGTCGCTGAGCAGCGTGCGCAACCGTCCGCTTTCAATTCGCAGAATACGACCGTTGCGCGCAACGGAGATGCCGCCCGTCTCCTCAGAGACCACAACCGAGAGGGCATCGGCTTGCTCAGTGACGCCGATGGCAGCCCGGTGGCGTGTGCCCATCTGCGTATCGGCCAGCTCGCGCTGGGTCAACGGCAATACACAACTGGCCGCAGCAATACGATCTCGGCTGACAATTACGGCGCCGTCGTGCAGCGCCGTGTTGGGGAAAAAGATCGTGGTCAACAGCTCGGACGAGACCTCGGCATCTACCAACACGCCGCGGTCAATGAACTCAGCCAGCCCCGTCGCCCCCTCAAAGACGATCAGCGCGCCAATGTGGCGCTCTGACATCTGCTCGACTGCCTTGATCACCTCATTGATCACGCGCTGGGTCACCGTGTTGTCTGTACGCCGCACCAACAGCGGCGCCGTCCTCCCAACCCGCTCCAGCGCCCGGCGTAACTCAGGCTGGAAGATGACCGGTATAGCTACCAGGACCACCGCGGCGCTGTTGCTGATCAACCAGGTAAAGGCGGTAAGCTGGACCGTCTGGTTGACGACAGCAGTCGCCAGCACGATCACCAGGATGCCACGCACCAACTGCACCGCTTGCGTGCCCCGAAAGAGCAGCAACAGGCCATAGAAGATCAGCGAAACCAGCGCCACATCCAGGATATTGCGCCAGTCCTGAAGCCGGCTCAGATAGATAAAAAAGTTGGTCATCGTACCCCGCTCGCAAGCAGTTCGATCACTGCAACGCAATGCCTCCGAGCAGATGGGCCAGGATCGCCTTCTGGGCGTGCAGCCGGTTATGGGCCTGGGGGAAGAGCAGGCTCTGCGGCCCGTCGGCCACATCGTCGGTGATCTCCTCGCCTCGATGGGCCGGCAGACAATGGAGCACGCGCACAGCCGGGTTCCGCGTGCGGGCCACCAGCGCGGCGTTGACCTGGTAGGGCGGAAAGACGGCCAGCCGCTCCGCCCGCTCCTCCTCCTGGCCCATGCTGGTCCACACATCGGTATAGAGTATATCGGCCCCGACTACGCCGTCCAGGTCCTCGGTCACCACCACATCGGCGCCGCTCGTCAGCGCCGGGTCCGGCTGGTAGCCCTTGGGCGCCACGATGCGCATGGACACGCCCACCTTGCCCGCGGCCATCAGCAGGCTGGTGGCGACATTATTGCTGCCGTCGCCCACATAGACCAGCGTCAACCCGGCCAGCTCGCCCAGATGTTCCCAGATGGTAAAAAAGTCGGCCAGCGCCTGGCAAGGATGGCTGAAGTCGCTCAGACCATTGATGACCGGCACCGTGCCCCACTCGGCCATCTCCAGAATATGACGATGGTCGAAGACCCGGGCCATAATGCCGTCTGCATAGCCGCTGAGCACGCGCGCCACATCGGGCGCGCTCTCGCGCGTGCCCAAGCCGACTTCCTGCGGCGAGATATACATGGCGTGACCGCCAAGGTGTTGCATCCCCATTTCAAAGCTGACGCGTGTGCGCAGGCTGGGCTTTTGAAAGACCATGGCCAGCGACTTACCGGCCAGAACCGGCGCATTTCGTCCCAAACGAGCGCGCTCCTCTTTCAGTTCCTTTGCCAGGCGCAACAGTCCACAGAACTGCTCCGGGCTGACCGTTTCAAGGTCCACAAAGTGGGCGAGGGCAGGGATCGCCATAATCGGTGCTCCTCAGTACTCTGGGTGGCGTGATAGAAGCAAATCGAATGAATCCAGCGGTCTACCGGCTAGGCCCTGCGGCGCGAGCGCCGGAGACCGGCTCTGGCAAAAGTCCACGACGCCTGGCCTCGTCCTCGTCAATGACGGGGTTGGTGAGGCGGCCCAGCCCTTCCACCTCCACCGTCATCACGTCGCCCGGCTGCACCGGCCCCACGCCTGCGGGCGTGCCGGTCAGCAACAGGTCGCCCGGCTCCAGGGTCATGAAGCGAGTGACAAAGGCGAGCACGCGAGCAATGGAGTAGATCAGCAGCGCCGTGTTGCCGTCCTGGCGCACCTCACCATTGACCAGGCAGCGCACCGCGCGATTGGCCGGATCAAACTCAGTATCAATCCATGGCCCGACCGGCGCAAAGGTATCAAAGCCCTTTCCACGCGTCCACTGGCCGTCCTTCCGCTGCAAGTCGCGCGCCGTCACATCGTTGGCAACGGTGTAGCCATAGATGGCAGACGCGGCTTCCGCCTCGCTCAGGTTGCGCGCTCGCCGGCCAATCATCAGGGCCAGCTCACCTTCATGATCCACCCGCTCGCTGATGGCCGGGTAGACAACAGGCGCATCCGGGCCGGTAAGGCTGGAGGGCGGTTTGAGAAAGATCAGTGGCTCCGGCGGCACCTCATTGCCCAGCTCCGCTGCGTGCTCGGCATAGTTGCGCCCCACACAGACCAGTTTGCTCGGCGTCGCCGGCGCCACGAGCCGGAGCTGGTCCAGGGGCCTGGCTGCGCCGCTCACCTGAATACCCAGATAGGGGGCCTGGGCCAATGGGTGGACCACGCCATCCTCCAACAGCCCCCAGGCCGGAAATAGCTCCCCATCCAGCAGCCGGCGACCCTGCTCAATGAACCGTACAATGCGCATGACTTGATCCTAATCCTGTCTTGTCTGGACTATCACGAAATACCACGCAGCAAAAGGGGTGGACCTGGTCGAGAGTTGGATGCCTGTGACTGCTCCCTATGAGAGGCGAATGTCATTGATGATGAGCTGAAAGGTACAGCCGAGAAACTCTATCGCTTGCCGCACCATCGTCATACGCTCCAGAAAGATCTCAAAGTACTCGATCACCTGCGCATAAGTGGTATCAATCTCTAGCTCCAGGGCGATGACCTTTTCCTCCGGACGCACGCGCACAAAGCTACGCGTGGTCGCGTAGTTGACCCGGTCGTGGATATCGAAGTCCTCCATGCGGGGATTCTGCACCCGGCTGCGATGGACATCGGCCTTGTCAGCGATGATCACGGCAGCGGCAATCGCAGTCGTAGCGGTGCCCCGCTCCTCCTCATGGTTGCCGATGGCGTTCATCACCAACGCGCACTCTTCGACCGGCATCCCCATACGCCGCAGGATTTGCCAGGCAATCATGCTCCCGCTCAAGGCGTGGTTCTCGCGGTGGATGGCGTTGCCGATGTCGTGCAAATAGCCGGCCACATCCGCCAGCTCATAGGTGCGCTGCGGGTAGCCCAACCGCTCTAGCACATTCGCAGCGATATGGCCCACCAGCCCGGCATGGCGCTGGCCATGCTCGGTATAGCCCAGGGCGCGCAAGGTCTCATTAGCCGCTTGCAAGAACGCGACCACCTCCGGGTCGCGGCGCACCTGTTCGATGGTCACACGCTGGACAACGTCAGCCTCGCCGGCCGGCAGACTTGGCGTCTCGACCTCGGCAGCAGCAAGCCCGCGTGGCTCGTTGGGGTCCAGCTTGTCTGCACGATCTAGGTCCGGGCCTGAATTCGCCCCATCGTGGTTTGGACTGTGGCTGGGGCCGCCCGGAGCCGCCCCGGATTTGGTTCCATCAGCCTTTGAATGAGCAGTGTTGCCATGAGGCGCTAGCGAAGAGTTTGCCTGAGAGCCATCAGCCGAGGCATTTTTTGCAGAAGAACGACTCACCGTATCTGTCCCTTTATCCCAAGTATCCAGTCTGATTCAGACAATTTCAGCCTCATCCACTTTGACCGAGCGCCACACCGCTCAAGAGCATGGCGACCAGCCACCAGAAGTTCAAGCGCGTTAGCGGCCGCCGCTGGTAGACCAAGACCCAGGTGGGCATCCACAAAACCGCAATCAGCGCCAGCCAGAGCGGCGCGCGCGCCGCCACCAGCAGCACGGCCAATGCGACATCAGCCGCGGCAAGCAAAGCGATCCCAATGCGGTCGCCGGTCTGGCGCAGACATCGCCCCTCGCCCCAATTGTGGACAAACCAAACAGCAATCAGCGCCTGGTGGGCAATCCACAGGTCATGGACCGGCGTCACGCCGGCTTGGGCCAGCGCCAGCCACCAGGGCAACGCCACCGCCACAGCGCTGTGGAATGCGGCGGGG
>DATLZJ010000515.1:0-2316 GCA_035574055.1 Caldilineaceae bacterium | reverse complement strand
GGCCTGGCGCGTGCGTTCGGCATCCTCGCCCCAGATGGCGACGACCCTGGCATCGGCATCGGCGAGGGAGTTGGGGTAGTCGCTGCGGTATGCTCAACCCATCTACCGGCGTCGCCGGCTTCGATCTCAACCACCGCGCCGCTCGATCCGGGTGTAACCCAAAGAGGTGAATATCGGTCTCGAACAAGCCCCATAGCTCATAGGGATCCCCCTCGACAAAGAAATAGATGGGGTAGACCTTCGATGGGTCAGGCACCTAGGTGATGGCATAGGTGGCGCTATCGCGTGTACAGGCCAGCCCATATAAGGTGAGAGAAATTCACAAAAGATCGCTACGAGGTAAAAGCCGGTGCGAGCGGCAGCGGCGCAGGCGACATCAATTCATGCAGGATGAGGCTGGCCGCGCCTACCGAAGGCGCGTCTTCTTTGAGCGACGAGGCGACAACTTGGACGCGCGCCAGATGGGTCGGGAGGGCGCGTTGATGCAGATTGGCGCGTAGGGGTTGGAGCAGCGCCTCGCCTGTCGCCAGCAGCGGCCCACCCACGATGATCATGTCCAGATTGAGCAGATTGATGGACGCCGCCAGAGCAATCGAGAGCCAATGAGCGATCTCATGCAGCGCCTGAATGGCCAGGTCGTTGCCTGCTGCAACGGCAGAAACAACATCGGCGAGGCTCAAAGATTCGAGGCGGTGCTGCAATTCGGTCCATAGCGGGTTGTCGGGCTGTTCGCGCAACAGTTGGCGCGTGCGGCTCAGGAGCGCGTCGGTGGTGGCGACAGTTGCGAGACAGCCGCGATTGCCGCACCGGCAGAGCATGCCATCGGGCTGCACGGTCATATGGCCTAGTTCACCAGCGCCAAATCCTTGGCCCAAGTAGGGTTGGCCATTGAGCACCAGCCCGGCCACAATCCCGCTGCCCACACGGACGTAGAGCATGTTTTGGGCATTCTGCCCTGCGCCATACCAGCGTTCGCCCCAGGTCGCGGCGCTGCCGCGCGAGAAGATCACGACAGGGTAGGGAAAGCGCCGGTTCAATGTATCCCCCAGCGCCACATTTTGCCAGGGCAGGATGACCGAGAGCAGCACGGTTCCGGTGGACGGATCCACCACGGCGGGAAGCGTCAGGCCCATGCCCAGGATTTTGCTCGTCTCGACGCCTTGGGTGACCTCGGCCACAGCCTCTTGCAGAATCGCGAGCAGGGTATCTACGGCCAGGTCGTGACCTGGAACCGGGCGCACCACACGGCGCAAGGGCGTGGCGCGCAGGTCTGTCAAGACAACGCGGCATTCGTGGGCCGTTAACTCGGCGCCCAGGGCTAACCCCGCCTGCGGGACCAATGAAAGCAGGATGCGCGGCCGGCCAATGGCGTTGCTCTGGCTGCCCGTCTCCTCCACCAGCCCGGCGTCAATCAACTCGGCGACGATGGTGGAGACGGCGGCCTTGCTCAATCCGGTCATATCGGCGATCTCGCGACGCGAGATGCCGGCGCGGGCGCGAATCTGTTCGAGGATCAATTTGCGATTCAACTCTTTGGTACCGTCCAACTTTGGCAGCATAGGGAATGAGCAGGGCCAGGTATGGGTTTTGAGGACGGCGCAACCGGCAGATAGGGCTGGGCGCGTCTGGCTTTATCTTCAGGAGCGGAAGAACATGGGGCGGGCCGCACAAGATAGTTTGTCTGAAGATAAAACTAAGTTTGCTGGCGCCAGCGTATCATAATCGGGCAGCGTCGTCAAGCATGTCTTTCGCCACTTGTTGCTGCTGAGAAAATCACCAGGTAGAATAAACAGGTAGAATAAATCGGTTGAGACAAAGTGATGGATTGAATGGCGAGCGGTTGACAACCGCCACTTGCAGTGTTACCATGCCTTGTATTAGTGTTTGCCAAGAACTAATTCGTGGAAGGTCCAGCTTCTTTACCAGCGGACACAGCCGAAGCCAAGCTCATGCATCCACCTTCCTCGCCTCATACCCGCCCGCAGGACCTGCCGCAGCAGATTGGCTCGGTTGCCCAACTGGAGGAGCTGCTATCGCGCCCGACGCCTCCGGCCCTGGAGGGATTGCGCCAGTTGGACAGCGATCTGGTGATCCTGGGGGTGAGCGGCAAAATGGGGCCGACCCTGGCGCGCATGGCGGTGCGCGCCATTGAGCGCCTGGGACTGCCCTATACGGTCTACGGCGTGGCGCGCTTCAGCCAACCATCGGTGCAGAGTGAGCTGGAAGCCGCCGGGGTAGTTCCAATTGTCTGTGACTTGCTTGACCGCGCCGCGCTGGCGCGCCTGCCTGATAGCCGCCATGTGATCTTGATGGCTG
>DATLZJ010000514.1:0-2846 GCA_035574055.1 Caldilineaceae bacterium | reverse complement strand
CCGCTGGCTCCCTTTTGGAAGACCGCCTCATCAATGTAGGGGAGCTGGTTGCCCGCCTCGTCCACCTTCCAATAATAGGGGTTGCGGCGCATAATGACCAACTCGTCGGTGCGGTACTCCACCGCGGCCCACGGCCCCATTGTGACCTGGGGCAGATGGTCGGGCGGCAGGGCATCCGCAAAGGCCTTGTAGTCGGTGTTCGAGTTGTACCTCGGATGGAGGGGCTTCAGGATGTGGGCGGGTGAGAGCGAAAAGTCGCCCTCGTCCATGTAGTAGTACATCTGCACAGGCTTCTCGACCGGAAAAGTGAAGCGAATGGTGTAGTCGTCCAGCTTCTCCAGCGTGGTCGGTTGGCCGTCAAAGGTCCACGTGTCCCCCTTGGCGCCAAAACGCACGATGTTGGGGTCCCAGATCAGGTCTTCCCAGGTGAAGATAACGTCGTCAGCGGTGAAGGGGTGCCCATCGGACCACTTGGCGCCCTCGATCAGGTGCATGGTCAGTTGCGTGCCGTCCTCGCTCCACTCCCAACTCTTGGCAAGCTGTGGGAATGGCTCTACATCCTGGTCGGCGCGGTAGAGCGGCCCTGTCTGCACCAGCGCCTGGTCCCACCACGACATGGCCTCGATGCCAAACCAGCCGGAGGTGACGCCCGCGCCGTTATTCCAGCCGGCGGTGGGGCAGGCCGAGAAGTCACGCCACACATCGCCGTAGACGCCGATGCCGGTCGCCATACCTGATTCCAAAAAGACCTGAGGTTCCTTCGGCAGCCGTTCCTCGACCGGCGGGAGCAGCCCCTGCTCCACCAGCTCTGTGACCCATTCCGGCTCATGATATTCCGGGAGCGCCTTATAGGTCACGATCTGGTCAATGGGCAGGCGTTCCACCTCAACGCCGCCCAGGTCCAACTCCGGCGGCTCAGGATAAGGGGCTGCGCCCAGGGGCAGGTCGCCTGCCGGCGCAGCCGCCTCGGCAGCCTGTTCCTCCGCCGCGGGCGCTTCTGCCGGCGCTTCGGCGGGCGCCTCCGGCCCGGTTCCGCCACAGGCAGCCAGTAGGATAACCATCACTGCCACCCATACATAACGTACCACTCGCCAACGCAGCATACTTTCTTCCTCCTTTGCTAGATGAAAGCCGTTCTGTGGGGGCAACACTTGCCGATCAGCACTCGGCGGCATGTGATCAGTGTGCCGGGAAAACGCGTAACGGGATGGCCGGTACAGGCAGCCCCGAGGGGAGACGCGGCTAGGGCTGGCCCGGCGTGTCGCCGTCCTGTTGGGGAGCCGGACGGTCTGCGGCGTGTTGGCTTTCCATGTAACGGTGATAGGCTTCTTTGGCGCGCCGGTTGTGACGCCGCGAGATCTCCTCCACCTGGTCTGGGTCGCGCGCCCGCAGCGCGGCCAACAACAGCCAATGCTCCTGCTGGGCAATGCGCGTTTGGCGGGCAAAGACAGGCACCAGATAGTGCCGGCGCAGGCGGTCCCAGTGGAGCCAGACATTGGCGACAATGGTCTCTACCAGGATGGTCCCTGCCTGATGGCAGATCAGTTGGTGGAAACGGGCGTTCTCTTGGGAGAAGCGTTCCGGATCGTCTACCAGCCCGTCAATCTGGCGCAGCCGCGCCTCCAGCTCGTCCAGGAAGGCGTCGCTGACCAGGGTGCAGGCCGTGCGCCCGCAGATGACTTCCGTTGCCTCCAGCAGCCCAAAGATCTCATAGGCGAGTGAGGGATGCAGCTCGCTGACGGTAGCGCCGGCATGAGGCCGGTAGGTCACAAAGCCCTCGGCCTGGAGTTGGGAAAGCGCCTCACGGATGGGGATTTGGCTGACGCCCAGGGTCGGCGCCAATTCATCAATGACCAGGCGGCTGCCGGGCGCCAACCTGCCCTCGATGATGGCATCACGCAGCCAGAGATAGGCCAGCTCACTCTTGCTGCGAAACTTTGGCGATGCGAGCATGAACGCCTCGCGTTTTAGGATCGGTTGATGGGGTGGATAGAACAGAATATATCCTATAGGATATAGCTTGTCAACCAGCAAACCCCATGGCGCGCCAGCCCTGGCGCGCCATGGGCTGTTCTGACACTTCTGACAGCTACTGCGCTTGCGATGAGATGGTTAGGCGACAGCCGGGGCCAGACGATAGTAGAGCCGGTTGCCCCACGCGCCAAAGAGCGGCACGGACTTCGCCTCCAGCCGCAGGGCATGAAACATGCCGGCGACCCAGGCGATGATGAGGGCGACAAAGGCTGCGATCACCAGCGCAAAGCTGGCCGTCGCGATCACAGGGCCAACCAGGGGGATCCAGGTGATGCCCCAGCCCAGGACAGCCCACCCCAGCGGTACCACCACCGCAATCAGGTTGAGCGCCAGCGCCTGGCAGGCATGGAAGAAGACAAAGGGCTGCCGGCGCATAAGGAGCATGGGCGCCAGCCAGCCCAGCACGGGCACCAGGTAGACCAAGAAGGTGATCAGACGAATGGTACCGGCCACAGGTCAGCCTCCAATTCCGGCGAGGTCAAGCTCATTGGCAAAATGGCAGGCCGCAAAGTGGCCCGGCATCACCTCGGCCAGCGCAGGCTCCTCACGGCTGCAAACCGGCTGTGCATAGCGACAGCGGGGATGGAAGACACAGCCGGAGGGCGGGTTGGCCGGGCTGGGCACGTCGCCCTCCAAGATGATGCGCTGCAACTTGATGTCCGGGTCTGCCGGGGGCACCGCCGAGACCAGGGCCTCGGTATAGGGATGCTTGGGGTGGCGCAACAGCTCTTCGGACTCGGCCATCTCGACGATCTTGCCCACATACATAACGGCGATCCGGTCACAGATGTGTTCTACCACCGACAGGTCAT
>DATLZJ010000513.1:0-2151 GCA_035574055.1 Caldilineaceae bacterium | reverse complement strand
GCAGACGCCCGCAGGATATGGCATATCCGGCGGTAGGGGTACCGCCGCTACTAGCGCTGGCACACCTACCTCAGGCGCAGGGTGACGATCTCGTAGGGGCGCAGGTCAAAAGTCACCTGCCGGCCCTCCACGGGCAGCACAGTCTGGTTCTCCTCCAGCAAGTTGGCGCGCCAGGCGCCGGCCAGCGGAAAGCCGGCGGCCAGCGTCACCGGCCCGCGCCAGCGGCGACACTCGTAGAGCCGGACGATCAGCCCCGCGCCGTCCTCGGCCTGCTTGACCGTTTCGATAACGACATTGGGCGCATCTACCGTCACCAGCGAAGGGGGCAGCGCATCGTCTGCAATCTCTTTTGGCTCACTCACGCGATAGACGATCAGCGGGTCGTTGAGCGCATAGGCCGCGGCCACGGTGCGCTCATCCCACGGGCCGCTGTGGGGCAGGAGGCTATAGGCAAAGCGATGCTCCCCCTGGTCGGCCTCCGGGTCGGGAACGGTCGGGCTGCGCAGCAAGGTGATGCGCATGACGTTGTGGTGAATGTCATGGCCGTATTTGCAGTCGTTGAGCAGGCTGGCCCCATAGTTGCCCTCGGAGAGGTCCACCCACTTCTGCGCACAGGTTTCAAAACGGGCCCAATCCCAGCTGGTGTTGCGGTGGGTCGGGCGCTGCACATTGCCCCACTGGATCTCGTAGGTCGCGGTGGGCGACAGCACATCCACCGGAAAAGCGGCCTTCAACATCACATGGCGCTCCCGCCAGTCTATCGTCGTCTCAACGTCGAGCTGGGGCGAGTGATGGGCCAGGGAGATGCGCTGGACATAGGGGCTGTGGAGGATGCGCCGCCGGATTTCCAGCGTCGCCCGCAGCGGCCCCATCTCGACCACCTGCACCGATTCAGCCGGCGCCGCGGTCCAATGCTTGTCCTCATAGAAGATATCTACGTCCCATGCGTCCCAATCCATGGGCCGGTCCTCAAAGGCCAGGAACTGGTTGGCGCGCTCGCCGGCGGGCAGCAGCTCACGGTGGGCTTGTTTGTCATAGATGCGCGTGATGTCGCCCGTCTCGTCCAGCTCGACCCGCAGCAGCCCATTCTCTAGATGGGTCGGGGAGACGGTGAGGGCAGTTGCCTGCGGCTCCGGCGCGCCAGCGGCCAGCCGCAAGGGGGTCACGCTATAGGGGGGCAGCTCGCCCAGGTCCAGCCAATAACCGCCGTCCGTGGGCTGGACGCCGACCGGCCTGCCGTCCTGCTGCACCAGGCGGCGGTCTGCCGGCAATGGGCCTGCCCAATGGGCCAGGTCGCGGCGGGCAAAGCCGGTGGGGTTGACCACCAAGAGGTCGCCGCCCGTCTGTCCGGCAATCGCCGCCAGGGCCTCAGTGCGCACCTGCTCGCCCAAGGCGCGCACCTCGCCATACTGCTGCTGTGACTCCTCGTAGACGGCATGAATGCTGCTGCCCGGAATGATGTCGTGGAACTGGTTGAGACAGACCAGCTCCCAGGCCCGGCGCAGCGTGGCGTGCGGGTAGGCGTAGCCGGGCGCGACCTGTGCGGCCAGCGCGGCCAGGAACTCGGCGTCGTGGAGCAGGAACTCGCTCTTGCGGTTGGCGCGCTTGTTGCGGCTCTGGGTGGTGTAGGTGCCCCGGTGCAGCTCCAGGTACAGCTCGCCATTCCAGACGGGCAGCCGGTCGCCGGATTCGGCCTCCAGTTTGCGGAAGAACTCGGCCACCGACCCCTGGCGCATGCGGGGCGCGCCGGGGAATTCGGCCAGCTCGCGGATGTTCTCCAGCATCTCGCGGGTAGGCCCGCCGCCGCCGTCGCCGTAGCCATAGGCCATCAACAGCTCGCGTTGCAGCTCCTTCTGCTGGAAATTGGTCCAAGTGCCCAGCGCCTGCTTGGGCGAGGCGGCCGCGTTGTAGGTGCTGGCGTAGGCGCTCTCGTCGGGCGTGGTGCTGAAGTGAGTGAGGACGCGGGTGCCGTCCAGTCCCTGCCACCAGAAGCTATCGTAGGGGAGCCGGTTATACTGGCTCCAGCCGATCTTGATGGTGAAGAAGTAATCCAGGCCCGCTTCCTTGATAAGCTGCGGCAAGGCCCAGGCGTAGCCGAACACGTCGGGCAGCCACAGCACCGGCGAGTCGGCGCCAGGCCCAAAGTGCTCG
>DATLZJ010000512.1:0-2253 GCA_035574055.1 Caldilineaceae bacterium | reverse complement strand
TGCCGGGACGCCGAGGAGGCCGTGCGCGGCGGCGCTCACCTGCTGGTCATCAGCGATGAGGCGGCGGACCAACACACGCTGCCCATCCCGGCGCTGCTTGCAGTCGGCGCTGTTCACCATCACCTGATTCGCCGGGGGCTGCGCATGGCGGCAAGCCTGATCTGCGCCAGCGGCGAGCCGCGCGAGGTCCATCATTTCGCCGCGCTCATCGGCTACGGCGCCAATGCTGTCTACCCCTATCTGGTCTACGCTACCATCGAAGACATGGTCGCCGAGGGCCGTCACACCGGCGGTATGACTCTGGCCCAGGCGATCCGCAGCTTTATCAAGGCGGTGGACAAGGGCCTGCTCAAGATCATGAGCAAGATGGGCATCAGCACCGTGGACAGCTATTGCGGCGCGCAAATCTTCGAGGCGCTGGGCATTGGCGAGGAGCTGCTGGCTGTGGCTTTTGAGGGAACGCCGAGCTTGATCGGCGGCATCGGCTTCACCAGTGTAGCCGAAGATGTGCTGGCCTGGCATCGCAAAGCCTATCCCGCGGACGGCAATACTAAGGGCGTGAAGCTGGAGACCTGGGGGCTGTACAAGCCCCGCCGGGGCGGAGAGCTACATGAGTGGAATCCGCAGGTCGTCCATGCCCTGCAAGCCGTATCGAAGGCGCCGGACCGCGCGATCAGCCTGGAGAAATACAAGGAGTATGCCGCGCTGGTCCACTCCATGCGCATTGCGCCCCGCCACCTGCTGGACTTCCAGCGCCGCCAGCCGCCGCTGCCCTTGGCCCAGGTCGAGCCGGTGGAGCGCATCCTGCGCCGCTTCAGCACCGCGGCCATGAGCCACGGCGCATTGAGCGCGGAGGCCCATGAGACGTTGGCGATTGCCATGAACCGGCTGGGCGGCATGAGCAACAGCGGCGAGGGCGGCGAGGCCAGAGACCGCTACTTTACCGAGCGGGCCAGCAAGATCAAGCAGGTCGCCTCAGGTCGCTTTGGCGTGACGCCGGCCTATTTGATGAGCGCCGAAGAGCTGCAGATCAAAATGGCCCAAGGCTCCAAGCCTGGCGAGGGCGGCCAGCTTCCCGGCCACAAGGTCTCGGCGGAGATTGCGGTGCTGCGCCACAGCACACCGGGCGTGGCGTTGATCAGCCCGCCGCCCCATCACGACATCTATAGCATCGAGGACCTGGCCCAACTGATCTACGACCTCAAGACGGTCAACCCGACCGCCAAGGTGAGCGTCAAGCTGGTCGCCGAGTTCGGGGTGGGCACCATCGCCGCGGGCGTCGCCAAGGGCTTTGCCGATGTGATCCACATCAGCGGCCATAGCGGCGGCACGGGCGCCAGCCCCCTGAGCAGCATCAAGAACGCCGGCCTCCCCTGGGAGATCGGTCTGGCCGAGACCCACCAGGTGTTGCTGGCGAACGGGCTGCGCACGCGGGTGACGCTGCGCACCGACGGCGGTCTGGCGACGGGCCGCGATGTGGTCATTGCGGCCATGCTGGGGGCCGACGAGTTCAGCTTCGGCACCAGCGCCATGATCGCCGAGGGCTGCATCATGGCCCGCGTCTGTCACAAGAACACCTGCCCGGTGGGCGTCGCCACCCAGGACCCAGCGTTGCGCGCCAAGTTCGAGGGCACGCCGGAGATGGTCATGAACTTTATGATTGCCATCGCCGAAGAGGTGCGCGAGATTCTGGCCGAGCTGGGCTATCGCAGCCTCGACGAGGTGGTGGGCCATCCGGAGCTGTTGCAGCAGGTGGTCTTTGGCCGCGAGGCCGGTTTCCTGGACCTGTCGCCGCTGCTCTTTGTGCCCGACACCGGCAGCGCGCGGCGGCGGGTGCTGCCCAAGAATGAGTTGCCGGAGCAGCCTACGGTCGGCGTCGGCGACCGGATCGTGGAGCAGGTCTTGGCGAGTCTGCGCGCCAACCCCAATGCGCCGGTGCGGCTGGCCCACAGGATTGACAACACCCAGCGCACTGTCGGCGCGCGGCTGTCGGGCCAGTTGGCGCTGCGCTACGGCGACGCCGGTCTACCCGACGGCCAGGTGCAGATCACCTTCACCGGCTCGGCAGGCCAGAGCTTTGGCGCTTTCGGCATTCGCGGCGTGAACTTGCTGCTCATCGGCGAGGCCCAGGACTATGTGGGCAAGGGGTTGAGCGGCGGTGAGATCGTGCTGCGCCCGCCGGAGGAGGCTCGCTTTGTGCCCCATCAGAATGTGATCCTGGGCAACACCGCGCTCTACGGCGCGACCGGCGGG
>DATLZJ010000511.1:0-4212 GCA_035574055.1 Caldilineaceae bacterium | reverse complement strand
CGCCGCGCTTTGGCTCGCCGGCAGTCGCGAGCCACGATGAGCCGGAGTTGAGGACGCGCCTGCCTGTGGAGTCCCCTGTACTGGGGCAACGCGCGGCTAGGCGCGGCATGGCGCTGATCCAGCGCGCTCTGGACCCGCGCGTGTCGGCCAAGCCTGGCCTGGCGCACCCGCAACGAGCGGTCATAAGCCGGCCACAGGCTGCGGCGACCGTGCATCCGCCCCAAGAGCCGATGGCCCAGCCTCTCCCTTCTCCAGAGCCGAGCGCAACGCGTGGGCAGCGGGAGGTGAGCGCGCATGTGCCCTTGGCGTCCCGCGGCGGCTCGCCGGGGGATGTGATCCGGCGCACGCCACAGCATCCCCCCCGCCGGGCAGAGCCAGGAGATGGGGCGGGGCAAGGGTCCGGCGCATCGCGGCAGGCGGCTCGGCAGGCGACGATGCCGCTGGCAAAGCTGCGCACCGGAACGGGAGCGGAGACGGTGCAGCGCCAGACCGAGGGCGGGCAACGGCCCGACGCGCCGCCTGTAGAGGCGGCGCAGACAGCGCGCCCAGCGCCTCCAGCCGTCGCCGGACAGCCCCCGACCGGCAAAGTCGCCCGTGGCGGCGGTGTAGAGGAGATGCTGAACACCGATGACCGGGAAGACCTGGACGAGGTGGCGCGCGCGATCTTGCCGCTGGTCAAGCGGCTGTTGACGACGGAACGCGAGCGACGGCTGTTTCGATAGGCTCATCTGGCGCCCCAGGACGAGGCGCGTGATGTGGAGGGAGCGAGCAAGCAATGGCACTGACCGATATCATTACGGGCGGTCTGGCAAAGTTGCAGATTTTGCCGCTGGAGAGCGGCAATAACCCATCTCTTGGAAGCGGCTTTGAAGTGCAATTCAACCCGGAGACGATCTCGTTCAGCAAGGGGAATGAGTATACCCATAAGACCGAGATCGGCGGTGATGTGCCGAAGGTGCTCTTTAGCGGCGGCAAGGCTGGGAGCATTACGCTGGACTTGATCTTTGACAGCACGGACACCGGCAACGATGTGCGCGAGCGGTATAAAACCCTGCTCGAACTGGCCCGCACCCAGCCGCCCCCCGACCAGGACAAGAACAGCCAGCCGGCCCATGTCAAGTTGATTTGGGGGAATTTCTACGACGGCAGCCCGGACAAGAGTTATATCGCGGTGATTGAGGAGATCACCCAAAGCTTTTCCTTTTTCAAGGAGGATGGCACGCCCCTCCGCGCCAATGTCAGTGTGACGCTGCGTGAGGCCAAGGACCCCAACGACAGGGAGGGCACCAACCCAACCTCGCGCTCGGAGGTGCGGCGCACCTGGGTGGTAGAGCGCGGCCAGCGGCTGGACTATATCGCCTTCCGGGCCTACGGCAGTACGGCCGCCTGGCGCCATATTGCCGAGAGCAACCATATCCTCGATCCATTAAGCATCCGGCCCGGCCAGATTCTGAAGCTGCCGCCCCTGGGCTGACCAGACGCAAGAATCTATGGCGGCTTTGTGCGCAGCAGATAGTTGCTGAAGATAGGTTGACGCATGCAATCAAGAACGCTCCCGAACCTACCGTCCATCACCATCAAGCTGGACGGGGCGACCAACTACAAGTTGGAGGACGGCCTGCAAGAACTGCTCGTCGAATCCACCTATAACATGCCCTCAATGGCGATGTTGCGCATCGTTGTCGGCGAGGAGGATAAGGACTGGCTCGACAACACCGAGGTGGCGATTGGAAAGCCAGTGGAGATCACCTTGGCCGCGCCGGGTCTGTACGGCGGTGAGGAGGGGCTGGCCTTCTCGGGTGAGATCGTCGCGCATGAGCATGAGTTCTCCGCGCTTGGCAAACACATGTTGGTCATCCGCGCCTATGACAAGATGCACCGGCTGCATATCGGCCAGCACACCCGCACCTTCCAAAGGGTTACAGACTGGCAGGTGGTGCAAAAGCTTGCCAGAGAGGCTGGGCTTTCGGCCAAATCGTCAAACCCACCGACCACACAGCAGGTTTACCTGATTCAGAACAACCAAACCAATCTGGAATTTCTCAGCTATCGGGCGCGGCGGATCGGCTATCACCTCTACGTTCAGGGGCAGGAGCTGCACTTTGAGCCGCATGATCTGTCTAGGGCGAAGCTGGTTGGGCCTTTGATCCTACCCCAGGATATTCGTCACTTGCGCATCCGGCGTTCCGCTGCGCAGCAAGCGCAAGCCTATGAGGTGCGCGGCTGGGACTATTTCAAGAAAGAGACGGTTGTCGGGACAAATCCTGCCATTGGCTCGGTGTGGACGGCGAATGGATATTCCCAAAACGGCTACCAGGCGGGTGGTTATGGCGTTGCGGGGAAGCTGTATGACACCTATCTTCACCCTGCGGACGCCAGCGAGGCCGCAACCATCGCCAAAGCGATGGCGGTAGACCAGGCAGGTGAATTTCTGGAGGCCGAGGGGATCATCCTGGGCGACCCGCGTATTATGGCCGGCGTCAAGGTCAAGCTCGATAAGTTGAGCAGGAACTACGAAGGCGACTATTTTGTCACCTCCGCCGTGCATTATATCAGCCGTGAGGGCTATGAGACTCACTTTACTCTGAGCGGGCGCTACCCCAACTCGGTCAATCACTTGTTGGAGGAGCGCAACGGCCAGAGCGGCGCGGCCGACGGGCGAATTTATGGCGTTGTCCTAGGTATTGTGACCAATCTGGCCGACGATGACGCGCAAAGCGGCGGGGTCAACCTGGGCCGCGTCAAGGTGAAATTCCCCTGGATGCCGCTGGACAACGGTAAGGAGATCGAAAGCGCCTGGTGCCGCATTGCCACGCCAATGGCCGGCGTTGAGCGCGGCTTTTACTTTTTGCCGGAGATCAACGATGAGGTGTTGGTGGCGTTTGAGCATGGAGATGTCGCCAGGCCCTATATCGTCGGCTTTCTATGGAATGGCAAAGATAAGCCGCCGCGCCCCAATTCCGAGGTGGTGAAGGCCGGAAAGGTGCAGCGCCGTCTCCTGCGCACAACCTCCGGCCATGAAGTCGTGCTCGATGACTCTGCTGAGACGCCGTGTATCACCATCACCGATAAAACGGGAAAGCAGATCATCAAGCTTGATTCCAAGACCAATAACATCGAGATCAAAGCGGACGCCGATCTGTTGGTGGATGTAAAGGGCAATATTGTCATGACGGCCGGCCAAAACATCCGGATGAAAGCCAATGCAAATATCGAGACCAACAGCCAGAACCTGATGGTTGACGCAAAGACCAACATCAATATGAAAGCCAACGCTGCGGTGAACGTGCAAAGCAACGGCGCCATGAGCACCGACGCCAAAGGCCCCTATAACCTCCACGGTGCGACGGTCTCGGTCAATGGCGACGCCAACGTGGCGGTGAAGGCTGCTCTTATCACCCTGAATTAGCGGGCGCAGCCGGAGCGCCGGTGCAAAAGGAGGTAGGTAATGCCACCAGCAGCGCGAATGACCGATACAACGGCCCATGGCGGCGTTATTGTGGGCGGATTGCCAACGGTATTGATCGAGAAGCTACCGGCTGCCCGCGTCAGTGACATGCATACCTGTCCTATGGTCAATGGCGTGGTTCCTCATGTCGGCGGTCCTATTTTGCCCCCCGGCTCGCCGACGGTGCTGATCGGCGGGCTGCCGGCGGCGCGCATGGGCGATATGGCGACCTGCACCGGCCCGACCGATTCCATTGTCAAGGGGGCAATGACGGTCATCATCGGCCCGTAGGCGCCTGCCTGTTATACGGCGGCATAGGAAAAGGATGGCAGATGTCCGATCTGATGAATCGGGATAAGGAATTCTTGGGCCAGGGGTTGGCCTTTCCCTTACAGGTCAACCCGCGCGGCGCGTTGGCCTTGGTCACAGGCCCGACGGATATTGAGCAGGCCATTTACATCATCCTGGGCACCATTCCAGGCGAGCGAGTGATGCGCCCGGAGTTTGGTTGCCGGGCCTGGGAATTGGTCTTTGCGCCCAACAATGCCTCGACTCGCTCGCTTTTGGTCCTGTATGTGCGCCAGGCGCTCGAATTTTGGGAACCGCGCATTGAGCTGATCGATGTGGATGTCGGCCTTGATGAGGAGGAGGAGAGCACCCTGCTGGTCGAGATCCGCTATAAGATCAAGGCGACCCACGACGAGCGCAGTATTGTCTACCCCTTTTATCTGATGGGCGCTGAGTAGGCGCGCCGGTAGACTTCG
>DATLZJ010000510.1:0-2733 GCA_035574055.1 Caldilineaceae bacterium | reverse complement strand
CTGGCGGGGGATGATGGAGTCATAGCCGCGCAGGTCATGCCAGCCGTAATACATGCCCACATTGGCGTTGAAGGTCTTTTCCCCCGGCGCGTTGAAGGTCGTGAAGCGCCAGAGGTCCAGGGGGCGACCGGGAACCGGGTGTTTGGGCCAGGGCTCCCGTTTGTTTAGGAAGGACACCACCGACGGCGTGCCTGCTTCGTTCAGCGGCGAGAGCGCGGTGGGGGCGGCGGGATTGAAGCCGCCGTGGGCCAGGTAGAGGTCCAGCGTAACCAGCGCCACCGCCGCAAAGGCCCAGCGGGTGGCCCACGGTCGCCGGTAGGGAGCATCCCCCGCGCGCCCTGCGTCCTCGATTCGGGCAGCGACGGGCGTCGCCAGCCAGAGCCAGCCGCCCGCCGCCAGCGCCAGCAGCCCAAAGCGAGCCAGGTTCAACGCCTGGTAGCTCCAGAACATGCGCCCATCGGCAAAGGCCATCTGCGCCAGGTCGCTGCTCTCCACCAGCCGTTGGCCGAACGCTTGAAAGGGGCCGGGCGCGATCAGGCTTGCCAGGACCAACGCCAGCGCGCCCCCTCCGGCCAGCAGGGCCAGCCCTGCGACGCCGCGCACCACGCGGCGGCTCCAGGGCGTCCCCACCCTGGGCAGCAAGTGAAGGCCCATCGCGCCCAGCAGCGCCATGCAAAGGGTGTAGGGGAAGACCCAGCGGAAGGGGCTATGGAGTTGGTTCCACCCCGGCAGACCGTAGAAGAGCAGCGCATAGAGGGGCGTGCCAAAGGCAAAGAGCAGGGAGACAGCGGCCAGCCCGACGCAGAACCAGATGGCCCACGGGCGCAGCCCGCAGCACATTGCCGCGGCGCTGCGAACCTGGGCGCGGCGCAGGGCATAGCCCACTGCCACCGCCGCCAGCAGCCAGGTCAACACGCCAAGGTAGTTGGCGCCCTCGACATAGTTCTTGATGCCCCAGAAGATGGCGTCCACCGGCTCGCCCAGGGTGTTGACCGTAACCGGCGTCCACCGGCCCTGCCAGATGTCGAGCCAAGCATGGTGGCTGGGGTTGCCGAAGACATCCGGCAGCCAGAAGGTCAGCACATGGCGGGTGGGCCAGGCCCAGCCTACCACCTGTGTATAAGAGGCCGACCCCTCCCGGAAGTTGAGCGGGACCAGCTCCAGCAGGGGGAGCAGTTGCGCGCCGCCGATGGCGACGCCCAGCACAGCCATGCCCAGCAGCCAGCCCGCCAGCCCGGCCAGCCGCCGCGCCGCCATCCTGCCCAGGCCCCGATCCGTCTGCCCCCGGTCCAGTTGCGCAGCCAGCCGCCGCCAGACGACCCCTAGCCGCACGACGGTAAAGAGGGCCGCGACCAGCAAGGTGTAGTAGATCAGCTCCGGATGGCCGGCCAGCACCATGCAGCCGATGGCGACCGCCCCCGCGACCACATAGGGGGTGGGGTTATAGCCCTGGAGGCCCTTCTCCTCCTGCTTGCGCGCCATCCACTCGATGACCGCCAGGATGAGCGGCAGCCAGGCCGCGGCGGCGATGAACATGGTGAAGACCACGCTGGCGATGAGGAAACCGCTGAACATATAGACCACGCCGCCAAAGAGCGCAGGCGCAACCCCCAGCCCCAAGGCGCGGCCCAACAGGTAGAGGTTGGCGCCCGCCAGGCCGAGCTGGAGCGCTGTGAACCAGCCATAGGCGGCGGTGAGCGGCAGCAGCAGAAAAAGGGCGCTCAAGGGGTAGAAGGTGCTGGCCTGGCCCGCAGCCAGAAAGGGCAGGCCGGTGAAAATCTGGGGGTTCCATAGGGGCAGCTCCCCTGCGGCCAGGGTGCGGCGGATGTGCAGCTTCCAGACAGCGTTTTCCAGCACCAGGTCGCTCAACAGCCCGTTGTGGGGCGTCAGCCCCGGCTGCATGGAGCGCCACGGCTCAAAGCTGTAAAGATTGTCAAAGGGGAGCAGCGTCCGCCCGCTGAGGGCCGGGACCAAGACCGGCGCAAACCAGAGCAACGGCAGCGCCAAGAGGACAAGCAGCGCCAGCAGGTCGGCGCGTAGGGCACGAAGGCGGCTCATAGGGGATGGTTCATAGGAGACAGCCGGCCGGTCCAGGTCGGGGCGCACGGCTCGATTGGCGATTCAACGGGCGACTCAATGGGCGACACGGTCGCCGGCTGGCAAGGCGACCTGGGCGACGCGGCGCAAGTGGCGGTAGCGCCAGCGAATTTGCCAGGTACGCCACGCCGATTCCAGCTTGACCGGTACATCCAGCTTGCTGCGGCCTATGCGCCGGTCCTCAAAGTGGATGGGGATCTCGACCAGGCGATAGCCTAGCTTTTCGCAGAGATAGGCCATCTCCACCTGAAAGCTGTAGCCGTTGGAGCGGATCTCCTCCAAGCCGATGCCCAGCAGCGCCTCGCGCCGCCAGAGCTTGAAGCCGGCGGTCATATCGCGGATGCGCAGCCCCAGGATCGCCCGGCTGTAGAGGTTGGCCCACCAGCTCAGGAGGCGGCGCCACCAGCCCCAGCCTTCGTCCAGCGAGCCGCCGGGCACATAACGGCTGCCGATGATGACATCGGCGCCGGTGGCCAGCATCACGCCCAGCATCTGGGGGATGTAACGGGGCGAGTGGCTGAAGTCCGCATCCATCTGAAGCACGTAGTCTGCGCCATCGGCCAGGGCGCGGCACATCCCCGCCACGTAGGCAGTCCCTAGCCCCCCTTTGCCGGGGCGGTGGAGCACGGCCAGCCG
>DATLZJ010000509.1:0-4247 GCA_035574055.1 Caldilineaceae bacterium | reverse complement strand
CCCGCTCCACCAGACGGGTGAACAGCCCCTTGGGCAATAGCTCGATGTCCTCGGCAAAGAGGCAGAAGAGCAGCCGGATCAGGAAATGGGCCACACCATCGGGCGCTGCGCCTCGCTCCTGAAGATAGAGCGCCAGGCGGGCGAATTCGCCCGCGGCGTCGCGGGTAACCTGCTCGGTGGTCTGCTCCGAGCGGAAGTAGTCCGGCTCATAGAAGATGGCGCGCAGGGCGCGCATCCCCTCCGGCGTGAGCAGGGCCTCTAGGGTGATGGTGACGGGCCGGTTGACCCGGTTGACAAAGTTGGGCCGGACAACGATGCGGTCAATGTCGGAGACGATCAGCAGCGGTGGGTTGTGGAGTGATTCGCGGTACTGGAGAAGCTGCTGATAGGCGGCGTCGAGGTTGGCGTGCTTGCCCTTGTACTCCCAGGCGAAGTAGCCTCGCTTCCACACATCGGCAAAGCCCTGGCCGCCGGCGCTCTTGCTGGCGCCCGCCTCAAAGGTGAAGCGTTCTCCCGTTGGATCATCTTCCGCGGGCGTGGGATGGTTGACCAGGCGGCATAGGTCGAGGAAATGCTCTTGGACGGCGGCGCGCTCTTTGAGCGTGGTCTGCTGCCACTTGGCGACAAAGGCGTGGGGGGTCACGGGCACGGCTACGCTTTCTACTGGTCTGACAGAGAGTAGCCCCAGCGGATGCGCGCCCGGTTCGCTGTGCGGTGGCAGCGTGTGATAGACTGGAGGTATCGCTTGCCGTAGCACGCACCTGCGGCAGCCTGGGGCGCTGTGATGCCGGTCACAGCGCCCTTATCTTACCATGAGTCTGGCAGGGCCATCAATTGACGGTTGACGAGGGATATAGGCAGGGATATACTACCGGCAGCAACAAACGAAAAAGCCCCGCTCTGTGTTAGCCGCACAGAGCGGGGCCGTGTCCGTCGCTGAAGGTCGCAGCGGCAGACCGTGGCAGCAGTATAGCGGATCCCCCACGTTCTGTACACCCTTCGGCGAGAGCTGAGGGGTTTTCTATTTCTCTGTCGTCCAAATTACGCATGATCAGGAGGAATTATGGCTCTGCTTCCGCCAGAGTTTCTGGACGCAGTTGTTGCAATTGGCTATGAGACAAATGGTGGGGAACGTATTTGGGGTGCGTCGGGCTTTCTGTACGGCAGATTCCTTGGAAGTCGCGGTGACGAAAAGCAGTATCAGATCTTTTTAGTGACCAACCGGCACGTTGTACAGCAACAAAAGATTATCTGGCTCCGATTCAACCCAGAGGCCGACGAGCCTGCGGAGGAGTTTCCTGCTCCTCTAGTTGAGTCCTCCGGACAGCCGAAGTGGCTTGGGCATCCCGATCCATCTGTTGACGTCGCCGTGCTTCCGATAAATGTTCAAACACTCAGAGCACGCAAGATTCGCTACTTTTATTTATTGAACTATGGCCCAAACCCGCTTGGCAAGTGGAACCCGACAAAGTCGAAAGCCGCCTTGCCGTTGAGAGTAATCCCTCTGCTCCGTCCTAAATCTATTGGATGCCCGCGCCACCTTTCCGGCCGGCAGACCCGCTCTCAACATCTACTTCGAGAAGTGGCTTCTGATACTGCTGGGTGGTGAGTCGCTCCCTCGGCACCTGGGCAAACGAGACATTGTTGGGGATATCCGGCTTTTGCCCCTTAAGCAGGTCCTCGACCGTCAGGATTTGCAGCCGGGGAAAGGTGCGTCCCCAGCCGGGTGAGAGATAGAAGCCGGCGGAGGCGGCCTCGGCGATCATCGGGGCGCTGGGCGGCTCTAGGGTAATGAACAGCCCCATCGGCGCCTGCTCTCGCTCCAACACGCCGCGTAAGTCGCGGATATCGCGCACTGATACATGGCCGCTCTTGACCTGGACGATGATGCGCTTGCTCCTGAACGTAGCATCGTCGAAGAAGTTGATGATGGCATCAATGCCTCTATCAGCTCCTTTTTTCCCCTTTTTGTCATCCTCACCACTACCATACGGCTTGGCCTGAACCCGGGAAGCAGCCCACCACTGGAACTGATAGCGGTTCTCCTGGGCGAGTTGTCGCACTGATGCCAGATCAGCCGGCTCGCCAATCACGTCGTAGTCTTTGGGTGTAGCAAGGTCAAAGGTATCTTTGAGCCGGTACTTCTGTAGGGCAATGGCGAGGTGGGTGATGTCAATGCCGATCCAGCGGCGGTTGAGCTTCTGCGCGGCGGCGATAGCAGTACCGCAACCACAGAAGGGGTCCAGCACCACATCGCCCTCGTGACTGCTGGCGGCAATAATGCGCTCCAGCAGCGCAACGGGCTTCTGAGTGGGATAGCCGAGCCGCTCTGCGGCTTGCGAATTTAGGGGCGAGATGTCAGTCCAAACATTACTTATCAAGCGTCCTGGCATTTCATCCAAGTATCGCTTGAGGCGGGGACGTTTTTCTTTGTCATTGGGATACCAGATGCGCCCCTGCGCGTCGAGCTGCTGCATGGTTTCGCGAGAGTAGCGCCAGCCGTTCGGCGGTGATGCGTGCCCCTTCCACTCGTACATCATATTGGGACGGGGGTTTGGACTGGTCATGTTGTCCAGGGTATAACGACGACCATCGGCTTCCCGGTAACGGTATTTGTCCTCAATGTAGGATGGATCATGAGGCAGGTAGAGCGGATTCCATGTAAAGCGACTAGACTTAGTATAGAAAAAGATAGTGTCACTGACATGGCTCCATGTTTTGCTGTCGCTATGGACGTTGGTGCGCTGCCAGGTGATCTCATTACGATAGTTTTCCGGGCCGAAGATCGTATCCAGAATGAGCTTTAGGTAATGACTGGCCGTAGGATCACAATGCAGGTAGAGGCTGCCAGTCTGCTTGAGCACACGATGCAGCTCCACCAGACGAGCTGCCATCATCGTCAGATAGGCCATCATCTGGTTCTCGCCGAGAAACTGACGCAGGGCCGCCATCACGGAACTAACGGACGGAGAGCCGTTGGTAACCAGCTCGTGAAAGCTGGCCTCTGCGGTGGGTCCCCAGTGCCAGGTGTCGGTGAATGCCTGAACCTGCGCCTCTGCGGCCTGGCCGCGCTCATTCTTGAACAACACATTGTAGTTGCGATTGGAGTTGAAGGGCGGGTCGAGGTAGATCAGGTCTACGCTGGCGTCGGCGATATGCTCACGCAGGATAGGGAGGTTATCGCCGTAGTAGAGGCGGTTGCGGCCTGCGGTGGAAGTTGGCTGTTGGCTGCGCGAGGGAGCGCTGGCTGGCATTGGGATAGGTCCGTCAGGTCTGGGCAAATCACGGTGATATTTCGCGTGAGAGCCAGTATGCCAGGCAAGCGGTTCATCCTCGTCAGACAAAAAACGGGCTGTCGTGTACATCAAATGCACATAGGTCTAGGTCAGATGACGAAAAACGCATGTTCTTGGGATCCAAATCGGAGAACTAGCGGATTTACGCCGCCACACCCAGCGCCTGCTTGAGCCTCGCCACCCCGCGAAAGCGCAGCGCCTTGTGTGCGCCGGCGCTCCGTCCACTGAGCGCCCCCGCCTCTTCCGCCGGCCATCCGTCGGCCCACAGCGCCACCGCCTGGGCCTGCTCCTCGGTCAACTGGCTCCAGACCACCAACACGCTGTCCCATCCCTCGTCGAGAGGCGAGGCGATCACGTAGGCCGCCAGCTCCCGCCGCTTTTCGTCTTCAATGCCATCGTCCGCCGCCAGGCTCTCCAGCGAACAGACCGATACTCGCCGCGCGCGTTTGGCACACGAACGCCAGCGGTCAATCGCCAGATTATGAGCGATCTTGCACAGCCACGCGTGAGGATTGTCGGGCACGATGCCGGCGCGCCAGGCGCGTAGCCACACCTCCTGACTCAAATCGTCGGCGTCTTCAGGGCTGCTCGTTAGATGATAACAAAAGGCCCAGACGATGCGATGGTGGTGCTGATAGAGAGCGGTGAAATCAACTGTTGCCTGCATCATGCGGGGGATCTCCTGGAGATGAGCTGAGTTGAAGTAGCGGCGGCTGGATCAGCTGCTTGTTGAGCCGCTGGTATGCCTCTCGCGGATTGAACCGGATATAGGTGCCATCCACCGAATCAACACCGATCAACTGGAAATGGCGGATGCGACGTAGTGAGTTAACCCTACCAGCATGGACCCAAACGCCACGTTCTTTGGCCCGCCGGATGCACCAGTCAGCCGCCTCAGACAGCTTCCAGCCGGTCGAGCCGCCGATGAACAGCGCATCATAGGCCCACGCC
>DATLZJ010000508.1:0-3592 GCA_035574055.1 Caldilineaceae bacterium | reverse complement strand
GCACGGCGTAACGCTACGGCTGTCTCCAGGAGTGGCGCCAGTTCAGCGGCATGGTCAGGATAGCGGGCGAGGATGGCGACGGGGTCCTCGCCAGCCTCGACGGCAGCGATGCAGGTCGTTAAAATGTCTTCTGGTACCATGTGCCCCTATGGCTGCAGCTCACAGATTCAATAGGCGGCGGAGGCTCTCTAGCGCCCGATGCTGCAATGCTTTGACGGCGCCTTCACTCTTTTGCATGATGAGGGCAGTTTCAGCAATGCTGAAATCCTCGACAAAACGCAAAAGGATCACCTCTCGCTGCTGGTCATTCAACAACTGTAACTTCTCTAAGACCCGCTCAAAATCTAACCGGTCCTCGATGTCCTCCAACTGGCGTCCATCGGCCATATGGCTCGCTTGGTCCAGCGGCGCCTCTTGTGCGCGCTTGTAGCTGCGCATCACATCAACCATCTTGTTGTGGGCCAACCGGTAGAGCCAGGCTGAAAAGATGGCTGCGTTATCCCGTGGATTGATCCGGTAGATGTCAATTTTCTCCATCAGCCGCAAGAAGACCTGAGCCGTGATTTCCTCGGCCATCTCCGGGTCGCTCAGTCGCGCCAGTAGATAGCGATAGACGCGATCTGCAAAAAGCAGGTAGAGTCCATCGAAGGCCGTCGGGTCGCTAGCCGTCTGGGCCCGCTGCAGCAGGTCCACCAAGACGGTCTCTTCAACAGGATCCCCGCGTCGAATCTCGGCCATGCCTGTAACTTACGTCAATGAAGATACGTTGGGTGCTAGAGGGAAGATACGGAGGTCGTCCAGGGGGAGCCAAGGACCAAGTAGCCCGGTGCAGCAATAGGCTGTCTCTAGCACCTTGCCAGTCGCGTCGATGTCCGCTCTAGCCTTTTTTGCCGCCAAAGCGCGCCTTCAGTGCCTGCCAGGGATTCGGCTTGAGCGCTTCAGGTGATAGCTCCACCCCCTCATCTACTGCAAAGAGGATATTGAGCCGGTCCTCGACATACTTTGCGCCGTCAATCTCCAACTTTGCCAATCCCAGGGGCAGCGCAATATTGCGCTTCCAGTTGCCGATCCGCACAATCAGCTCATCGAATACGCTGCGGTGCAGGTGAACCTGCTCACGCTCGACCAAGGGCAGGGGGATACTCAACACGTAGTGGCCGTCTTGACGGAAAATCTCCTGCGGCCTTCCGGTGAAGAAACGCTGGGTCGGGTCGCCCGCTCCGCCTCGTTGGGGCTGTTCGCCAAAGAGGCTCTGCGCCATCCGCCGCAACATCTCGACTCCTGTGACTTCTTGGGGGAAGAAGGGGACTTGCAGGATGGGCAGCGGATGAAAGCACTCGCGCACCAATTCCAGGTTCTCGGCCTGGGCGCTTTTCCAGATATCGAAGTAGCTATCGGACAGGTGCTGGGGAAAGACCCGATTACAGATCACTGCATCCACCGGATAGCCATACAGGTTGAGATAGGTGTAGGCCCGCTGGGCCTCCTTCACCACCATCTTTTCCGGATTCAGCACCACCCGCATACTGCTGATGTTAGGGTCGCTGAGCAAGGCGCTCATGCGTTCCAGATAGCCGACCAGTTCCTCAATGCTGTCAAAGACTTCCTCATCGGGGATCGGCATATCGGTCATCCGGCGCATGACCGGCCGGGCAAGCTGGATGGTCTTGCGCTGGAAGGGGAATATTTTCTCGATGTACCAGCGGGCAATATCCGGAAAACTGAGCAATTGCAGGGTAGAGCCAGTAGGCGCGGCGTCAATGACGATCACGTCATAGGCGCCGCTGTCGGCCAGGTAGGTGATCTGCATCAGGGAGGCCAACTCTTCCATCCCCGGCAGCACCGATGTCTCTTCGGCTACCAGCCCATCCATTCCCTGCCAGGCGAAAACGGCGTTCAAATAGCCTTGGACTCGCCCCCAATATTTGTCCATCTGGTTGAGCAGGTCAATTTCCTGGCCCCAGAGATTGGGCGCCAACGCGGTCAGCTCATTGCCGATGGGCCGGTCGAAGCTATCGCCTAGGCTATGGGCGGGATCGGTGCTGAGCACCGCCGTGCGGTAGCCCAACTCGGCACAGCGCAGCGCGGTCGCCGCGCTGATACTGGTCTTGCCGACCCCACCCTTGCCGGTGTACAACAGAATACGCATGAGACTCCTCAATCATCCGGGGCAAAGCCCGCCATACCACAACTCCGCAGTGCGCTGTGAACACGGCGCGATGTGAGTATACCATCTACTCACGCAGACAGCACTTCCAGCGCCTTGGGCAAGCTGGCGTCGGGCTTAACATTGTAGTGAGCGGCGACGATCCGGCCCTGCTCGTCAATGATTACCTGGCTGCGGATCACTCCCATGTAAGTCTTGCCGTAATTGGTCTTCTCGCCCCAGGCGCCATACTGCTCGGTGATGGCATGATCTTGGTCTACCAGGAGCGTGAAGGGCAAATTATACTTGGTCTTGAACTTCTGGTGCGAGGCGGCGTCATCGGGACTGACCCCTAGCACGACCGCGTTCTTCTCTTGAATATCCAGGTAGTGGTCGCGGAAGCTGCACGCCTGTGTTGTACAGCCGGGCGTATCGTCAGCCGGATAGAAATAGAGCACCACCCGTTTGCCGCGGTAATCGCTTAACCGCACCGTCTTACCTTCGTCGGTGACGGCCTCGAAGTCGGGCGCCATGTCGCCTATTTGTAACTGCGCCATTGGGGTATACTCCTTCTTGTTCTTCAGCTTCTTGTTCTTCAGCTTCTTGTGTTTTGCGCTGGTTTTCCCGGTTTTTCCGGTTGCGATGTCCGGGGCCTTACTCTCAACCGTTTCGCCTTCGAGCGGCCCGAAGTAGATAGCATATGCGATTGTGCAGCGAGGCGCAAGGTTGGCGCCGCAACCGAGCGTCCATTTTCTCTCCTATTGTACGTCAGTCTACAGTAGAATATCCTACCGGCTGTGGCCGGGAAAGCAACAGGGAGAAAAGTAACGGAAAAGTAACGGGAACGGATCAGAAAAGACGAAGTGGGAAAACGAAGCATAAAACAAAGTGGGAAAAAATAAAACCGACAAGAAGACCGACTCAAACAATGAGACTTCAAGCAACGAGACTTCAAGCAACGAAACCGAAGAAAGCCGAGGGACAAGAAACCAACGGATGAGCCATGTGAATCGTGTGGTGTTGCAGGTCATCCTGCTCGCCGCCCTACTCTTTGCGCCGCCGGCGGCGGGCGCGCAGGCGGTGGAGCCAAGCGGCCATGAGCAAACCAAGATCAGCCCCCATCTGCAAGCGCAGTTGGCCGAGAGCAGCGGCCCCGTCGAGTTTCTGGTGATCTTGAAGGAGCAGCCGGATCTCACCGGGTTGGCTGCCAGAGCGCAGGCGATGGCCGCAGTCGCGGCCGCCGGCCCAGAGGCCCAACGGGCGGCCCGGATTGGCTATGTCTATGCCACTTTGAGCGCGGACGCCGCGTCCAGCCAGGCTGAGTTGCGCGCCTGGCTGGACGCGCAAGGCATTGCCTATCGCGCCTTTTACCTGGTCAACATGATCCAGGTGAGCGGCGATGAAACTTTGGCGGCGGCGCTGGCGGCGCGGCCGGACGTAGACCGG
>DATLZJ010000507.1:0-7682 GCA_035574055.1 Caldilineaceae bacterium | reverse complement strand
CCCAATCCACTACAGCCGGGACGCCCGCCGCTGGAGCGCCCGCCCAAGAGCAGGTTGTGGTCCGCTTTTGGAATGTTTGGGGGGCGGCGCGCGAGGAGCTGATGAACCAGATCATCGAGGACTTTGAAGCAGAAAACCCGAACATCTCGGTTGAGAACCTCGTCCAACCCTTTGAAAACCGCGCGGAAAACCTCTTCGCCAGCATTGCCAGCAACCAGCCGCCGGAAGTGCTGATGGCGACGCGCGCCGAGATGCTCCAATTTGCCTCTGAGGGGTTGATCGTCCCTATCACCGACTATGTCAGCCAATATAATCTGGACCTAGAACGCTTCTACGAATCCGAGATCAACAATATGCGCTGGGATGGCGAGCTGTATTCCATGCCCATGCCGACAGGCGGCGGCATCACCGGGCTACAGCTGATCAATGTGGACATGTTCCAGGCAGCCAATATGGAGCCGGTGATCCCGCAGACGTGGCAAGAGTTGGAGGAGGTCGCGCGCGCGTTCACCGAAGTAGATGAACGGGGCCTCACCCAGGTTGGCGCAAATGTAGGCGCCGATGTCGGCAGCTTCTTCGCCTGGCTCTACTGCAACAACGGTCGCATCTACAGCGACGATCTCCGCCAGCCGGCCTTCAATTCGCCTGAGGGCGTCGCAACATTGGAGTGGATGGTGAATTTCACCAATGAGATCAACGGCGGCGTCCAAAATGTCATTGACTTCTTTGCCGGTCCCGGCGAGGCGACCGAGGCCCAACCCTGGTACAACGACATTCAGCTGATCAACTTTCCCAACGTCTCCATCTTCTTCCACATGGAGACCTACCGGCCCGACATGGAATGGGATATGGGGCTGCGTCCCTATAATGGAGAAAATCCAGACGCAGAATCCCGTGGGCTTTCCGGTGAAGAATTCGCCTGGAGCTATATCATCCCCCAAGCCCTGAACGAGGCGCAGCGCGAGGCAGCCTTCCTGTGGGTGAAGCGGATTACCTACGATGAAGCCGCCTGCTGGTTTATGCAGCAGCAGGAGCGCCCGTCGCCTTTGCGCGAGTGCAACGAAGACCCCATCTACTACGAGGCCAACCCCCATTGGGATAAGGTGCTCGAGTCGCTGGAGATTGATGTCTCGGTAGACATCATCCCGCCCCATACCCGCGTGCGCGATATCGTGGACCAGGCCGTCCAGGCGGCCATGTTCGGCGATGCCTCTCCCGCCGCGGCGCTGGACCAGGCCGCCGAGCAGGCGCAAGCGGTGATTGACGAATACTGGAGCAGTATCAACGCATGACCGCCCAGCAATTGGGCGCGGGGCGAGCCGTCCAGGCTCGCTCCCGCCCGGTAGGCCGGAAGTGGAGCAAATGGTTGGGCTATGTCTTTATCGCGCCCTGGCTCATCTCCTTCCTGGCCTTTGACCTGATCCCGATTGTCTCCGGCTTCTACCACAGCTTTACCGTGTGGACGGCCACCGGCAGCGAGGCGCGCTTCATCGGCCTGGGCAACTACAGCGAGGCAGTGACCCGCGACCCGCTCTTCTGGACATCGGTCTGGAACACCCTCTACTACATGGGGGTCAGTGTGCCGCTGGGCATCGTCGTCGCCTTCTTGCTGGCGATGCTGCTTAACTCGAACATCCGCGGGATGCCGGTCTATCGCACCATCTATTATTTGCCCTCGGTCGTGCCGGTTGTGGCGGCCTCGATTGTTTGGGTCTTTATCTTCGAGACCCGGCGGGGCATCCTCAACTTTGCGCTGGAGGCGGTAGGGCTGCCGCCGATCCGCTGGCTCAGCGACCCCAACTGGGCCATGCCCGCGCTGATCATTATGAGCCTATGGGGGCTGGGTGCGACCATGATCATCTTTCTGGCCGGGCTGCAAGGCATCCCCAACGAGCTGTATGAAGCGGCCCAGGTAGACGGCGCCACCGCCCTCCAGCGCCTATGGCGCATCACCGTGCCGCTGATGACGCCGACCATCTTCTTCACCCTGATCCTGAATCTGGTGAACGCCTTCCAAGCCTTTGCCAATGCCTTTATTCTGACCAACGGCGGCCCCAACAACGCGACGCTGCTCTACATGATCCACATCTACAACCATGCCTTCCGCTACTTCCGCATGGGGTACGCCTCGGCGCTGGCCGTCCTCCTGTTCATCGTCGTCTTTTCCTTGACCGTCTTTGTCTACCGCTCGTCGGACCGGTGGGTCTATTATGGTTAGCATATATAGTTAGCATCACCAGGGGACCCAACTATGAGCGTTCAAGCGCCTCGCGCCAGGCTCGTCAGCCAGGCCCTGACGCATCTGATCCTCCTTTCCGGCTCGGTTGTGATGGTGATCCCGTTGCTGTGGACGTTATCCACATCGCTGAAGACGCTGCAACAGATCGCCGTTTGGCCGCCGGAGTGGATCCCCGACCCGATTATGTGGCGGAACTACATTGATGTCTTTTCCGCCGCGCCGGTCGCCCTCTGGCTGCGCAACTCGCTTGTGATCGTGGCCGCTAATGTCATCGGCTCGGTCATCACCTGCTCGCTGGTGGCCTATGGCTTTGCGCGCATGGACTTTCCCGGTCGCGAGCCACTCTTTCTGCTCCTGTTAAGCACCCTGATGATGCCCTACATCGTGCGGCTGATCCCCCTCTTTGTGCTCTACAACCAGTTGGGGTGGATCAACACCTTTCTGCCCCTGGTCGTGCCGCCGCTGCTGGGGCGTAACCCCTTTTTCATCTTCCTGCTCCGCCAGTTCTTCATGGGCATCCCTCAGGACCTCTCGGACGCGGCGCGCATTGACGGCAGCGGCGAGTTCGGCATCTGGTGGCGGATCGTCATGCCCCTCTCCAAGCCGGCTCTGGCCGCAGTCACCATCTTTTCGTTCCAACAGGCTTGGGACAACTTTTTGGCGCCGCTGGTCTACATGGCTGGGCGGCCTGACCTGCGCCCGCTGTCGGTGGGCCTCTACCTGTTGCGCGGCGGCGCTGGCCAGTTGCCCGATACCCATTACATGATGGCCCTCTCGGTCCTGATGATCCTGCCCATGCTGGCGATCTTCGCCTTCGGCCAAAGCTACTTTGTCCAGGGCGTCACCCTGAGCGGGCTGAAGGGTTAGAGAGGGCGCCCACACACCTTGCGGCAGGCACACCGTGTAGCACAAACAACCCTATTGATCTGGAAGGACTTGGACTGTGCGAGAACGGCAAACGGATGTACTGATTATCGGTGGGGGATTGGGTGGCGTGGCGGGCGCGCTGGCCGCGCTGCGCCTGGGCAAACGGGTGATCCTCACCGAAGAGACCGACTGGATCGGCGGCCAGTTGACAGCCCAGGCCGTGCCGCCCGACGAACACCCCTGGATCGAAACCACCGGCTGCACCAATAGCTATCGCCGGCTGCGCAACCAGATTCGCGACTATTACCGGCGCAACTACCCGCTGACTGAGGCCGCCCGCCACGACCAGCTCTTCAACCCCGGCAACGGCAATGTCAGTCGTCTTTGCCATGAGCCGCGCGTCGCCCTGGCCGTGCTGGAGGAGATGATCGCCCCCTACCGCTCCAACCGCCAACTGGAGGTACTGATCCGCCACCGCCCCAGCGCCGCCGAAAGCGACGGCGACTTTGTGCGCGCTGTGACGGTGCGCGACGAGGAGACGGGCGACGAGCGGATCCTGCGCGCCCCCTACATCCTCGACGCTACCGAGCTGGGCGACCTGCTGGAACTGGCCCAAGTCGAGCATGTGATCGGCGCGGAGAGCCAGGCGCAGACCGGTGAGCCGCACGCGCTGGCAGGGGAGGCAAATCCCCTTGACCAGCAGGCGGTGACCTGGTGCTTCGCCATGGACTACCTGCCCGGCGAGGACCACACCATTGAGAAGCCCGAGGACTATGACTTCTGGCGCGGCTATCAGGCCGACTTCTGGCCCGGCCCACAACTCGGCTGGCAGGATGTGGACCCGATCACGTTGGAGACGCGCGACCGCGGCGTCTTTCACGGGCCGCAGCGGGGCGAGCGAGTGGGCGACTTCTGGCATTACCGGCGCATCCTCGACCGCAGCTACTACCAGGACGGCTTCATGCCCAGCGACATCACGCTGGTCAACTGGCCCCAGATTGATTACTGGCTCGGCCCTCTGCTCGGCGTCTCTGACGAAGAGAAGGCCAAGCATCTGCGCGGGGCCAGGCAGCTCAGCTACAGCCTGCTCTACTGGATGCAGACCGAGGCCCCGCGCCACGACGGCGGCTATGGCTATCCGGGGCTGCGCCTGCGCGGGGACATTGTGGGTACTAGCGACGGACTTGCCAAGTATGTCTATGTGCGCGAGAGCCGGCGCATCCGGGCCGAGTTCACAGTGTTGGAGCAGCATGTCGGCGTCGAGGCGCGTGGAGACCTCGTCGGCGCCGAAACCTTTCCCGACAGTGTGGGCATCGGCAGCTACCGCATTGACCTGCACCCCAGCACCACCCCGCGCACCTATGTGGACATCAGCAGTTGGCCCTTCCAGATTCCGCTGGGCGCGCTGCTGCCGGTGCGGGTGGAGAACCTGTTGCCGGCCTGCAAAAACCTGGGCGTGACCCACATCACCAACGGCTGTTACCGGTTGCATCCCGTGGTGTGGAATATCGGCGAGGCGGCGGGTGCGCTGGCGGCCTACTGTTTGGAAAAGGGCTTGACCCCGCGCCAGCTGCGTAACCAGGAGCCGCACCTGCGTGACTTCCAGCGGATGCTGGTCAACACCCTCGGCTTCGCCTTAGAGTGGCCTGAGTATGCCCGCCGGACGCCGCGCTAGTGAACGCGCAACAGGCTTATCCATGACCGGACGCGTCACCGGAAGGAGCAAATCGCAATGAGAGCAGGCATCGCCGCCCACCCCAAAGCAGCGGCCCTCCTCGGGTTTCTGCTGATGCTGCCGTTCGTCGCCTTGAATGCGATTGTTGGGAATCGTATCGAGCCGTTCTTTTCATTCATTAGGCCAGCCGGCCATACAAGCCCTCTGGAGCTTGTCCTGCTCTTCGCGGTCATCCTCCTAATTCCGGTCGGCGCGCTCATTGCCGGTCTGCCCATGCTACAAAGAGGCGCAGACGGGAGGCGACCCTTCTATCTGGTGAATGGCATTCTCGCCGCGCTCCTGGTCGCCGTGTTCGTCCTGCTTGCGCTTACCTTGGGCGAAGAAATCTACCGGTGTGACATCCTGCAAATTCCGAACTGCGACTAGCTGTGATGGCGCCTCGAGATTCCCGCACCGTGGGCTTTTACTGGCAGCCCGCGGGCGATGACCATCAGCGGGCGCTTGCCCTGCTGGATGAGACCGGCGCCAATGCCGTCTTTGTGTCCTACCGCGCCCTGGCCCAAGCGCCCATCGCCGAGCTGCGCCGTCGCGGGCTGCGGCTCTACGTGGACTGGACCATCTTTGCCGGAGAGGATCTGCGCGCGGCGTTTCCCGATAGCGTGCCCATGGATGCAGCGGGCAACGCCTTTGAGCGAGACGGTTGGTATGTGCCCGCCTGCCCGACACATCCACAGCTACGCGCCCGCCACCTGGAGGCGATGGCCGCGCTGCTCGACCGGCAGGGGGCGCAGATAGATGGCCTCTGGCTGGATTTCATCCGCTTCCCCATTCGCTGGGAGGGCGCGCAGCCCCCGCTGGCGCAGCACTGTTTCTGCCCGCGCTGTCTGAGCCTCTTTCTTGGCGAGGAACGGGATTACATGACCCCGGCGGAGGCGCGCGCCCTGGCCGAGACGATTCTACAAACGCGGCCCGACGAGTGGGTGGAGTGGAAGTGTACGGTCATTGCCCAGTTTGTCCAGGCGGTGCGCGGCGCGATTACGGCCCGCGGCTTGCCAGTGCAACTCGGCATCTTCTCACTTCCCTGGCGGCGCGCCGACTATGATGGGGCCATCCGCGCCATTGCCGGTCAAGACCTGGGCCGGCTGGCGGCGGATGTGGACTTCTTCAGCCCGATGGTCTACCACTGGCTCTGCCACCGTCCGGCCGCTTGGGTTGCGGCGGTCGTCGAGGATGTGCAGCAGTGGACGGGCCGGCCCGTCCTGCCCATTGTCCAGTCCATAGATCGGCCCGACCCCATGCCGCCCGAAGAGTTGGACGCGGCGCTGGCGTCGGCGCTCGGCGCATCCACCGCGGGGGCCATGATCTTCACCCTAGACCCGCTGCTCGAATCGGCGGCGAAGGCTACCGTTGCGCGCCGGTGGTTCCGGGCGGCGTAGGAGAGATTCAACCGCGAAGAACGCAAAGTGCGCAAAGGAGATATGAGGAGAAGCTGCCCGTTCTGAAGGCAAGCCCCTTGGAGATGGCCTACAACCGCCACGATAAGTGGGGCTGGGAGGGGAACTTCTATGGCGTTCACAAGGTATTTATCAATGCCCTTGCCGAGTATCTGGCCCAGCGGCAGAAGCATGACTAGGGACGGGTAGCGCCCGCTCGCCCGTCAGACGAGCGGTGCTCTCACGAGCAGCTGGGGACCGCCCAGCAAGGCATCATTGCAGCGTTCGCAGTCGGGATTGCCACAGTGGGTGATCTGCGGGTCCGCACGTATTGCCGCCGCGGCGGCCTCGAGCGCGGGGCCGGCAGGATATACCTGCCATCGGCTCGCGCCGACGGCAATCTGACGCTGCCAGGGACGCAGGACCGGCGCAAGCCGCTCAAATCCATCGGAGCATCCCCCAGCTTCCACCATCTGAGGGCGACCTGCACTGTCATTGGCCCAGCGCCGGAAGGGGACCCGGCCTGCTTCCTGTTCGGCCAGGTGCAACAGCGTCATTGAATCGAGCCGCACCCCCATCAGCAGCACAAAGCCCTCAACCTCGACCAGCGCTCTTAAGGGCGCGTAGACGGCTAGCGGGGCCTGCCCGGCGATGAGGCGCGCCGCTAGCGGTCCCACGGCGCTGAACGAATTGAGGGGATGCCGGCCGCGCAGGCGCTCTGGATGTTGCACCACCGCCGCAGCAATGGCCCCCATGCCGGCGTCAATCTCCTGGCTGGCGGGGGTATAGCGGCGGTGAGCGCCGGCGGTGTTGCCTGGGTAAGGCCGATCATAGTGGAGGCCATTGCGCGGCACACGCAAATCTGGCGGCGGCGCGATGGCAAAGTCATACGAAAAGCTCGGCGCCATCAAGGTGCATCCCTCGGCGAGAAAGGCCTGCACCACGGCCTGTGCACCACCACTCACCCGGCCAAAGGAGCGCAGGGAAGCATGTACACACACCGCCTGGCCGGCCAGGCCAAGTTGCCGCAACGCGGATTGGATGTCTGCCTGGGTGACGGGGACCAATTGCGCAGCCACGCTAGACGCCCGCCAGTGCGAGCTGCTCGGCATAGTGGCAACTCACAAAATGTTCCGGCGCCACCTCGCGCAGCGCCGGCTCCTCATGAACACAGCGGGCGCCGTCGCTGTAGGCGCAGCGCGGATGGAAGTAGCAGCCGCTTGGTGGATTGGCAGGATCGGCCACATCGCCCTCCAGCAGGATGCGCTTGCGCCGGGCGCGCGGGTCTGGCTTCGGCACAGCGGAGAGCAAGGCTTCGGTATAGGGATGGCGCGGTCTAGAGAAAAGCTCGTCGGTTTCTGCCATCTCCACCAGCTTGCCTACATACATCACCGCTACCCGATTGCAGACATGGCGCACCACGCTCAGGTCATGCGCCACGAAGAGATACGTCAACTGAAACTCATCC
>DATLZJ010000506.1:0-3625 GCA_035574055.1 Caldilineaceae bacterium | reverse complement strand
CAACAAGGAGAACAGGGAGTACGTACAGGCGTCGCTTGAGCATGGGGGATACTCCTGACGTATGGTTGACGGGTTGGTTTAAGTGGGCAATCGCAGCGCCGGTGTGTCCCGGCTACTGGTAATCCGTGTAGGTGACCAGTTGGGTCTGGATCGCATCGGCCGATGGGCCATCCCAAGGAAGTTGGGCTACCAGGAAATGACCTCCGCTCACAGTCTCCCCACCCGTGAGAGGGGCAGGGTTAATCAGCCTTACATAGACCACCAATCTATCTTCCTGCAATACGACATGCTCCAGGTCCATCTTGTACTCCAGCCCTCCATACACTTGCCGCACCAGCACGAGTGCAGCGTGCGTGCGCAAATCGATGGTCAGAAGGGCCGCAAAGAAATCATCGCAATCTAGCGTCGGCGGCGTACAGGCGCTCAACGCAGAACTGATATCCGCTTTGTCCGTGATCAGGAAAAGCTGGACCTCCGCCGGCTGGTGTTTGTAATGGTAGCCGCTGGCGACGATCTCAAAGGGGAGCATAGCGCCGGGCACTGGGGTGGGCACCGGCGAATCGGGCGGCGGCGCCACATAGATCATCGGGCAACCGCTCAGGCCAGCGGCAAGCAGCAGAAGCGTGGGCATGATCCACAAACGAATGTAGGGTAGCCGGATCACCATCGGCGTCTGACCTCCTAAGCTTGCTCACTCGATGCATGGATACGTTGGGTAGGCGGCGAGGCGGGCGGGGTGGTTCGTTGCGCTGACCACTGCCGATGGCGGCCAGCCCAAGCAACGCGCTGGCTCCAGGGCGCGCCCACCCGCCGACCGGTCGGAGCCATGCTGACTGCCCGTAGAGGTAGCGGAGGCGCTGATTCAGTGTGTCGGAGGCCATACGGTTAACTGTCGTAGTAAGTCGTAGTAAGTCGTCGCGCAAAGGGCAGCCATCAATGACAGCTCAGTCAGAGGGGTGAGAGGCTTCACCCAGAGGAGGAGGGATACAAGATGCCCGTGCACCGGCTGTGGTTGTCGCTCGGACAGAAGCAAGAGGTGAAGTGACAGAAGGAGTGCTGCGATGAAGTGTGTATGTCTGCTTACAGCGTATCACATCTTTTGCTGCGTTGTCAACTATCAGTTTTACCTCTTTTGCAGTTACCCAGCTGGTTGTAAAGCGCCAACCCCGCGGTGGCGGAAGTCAACCACGGACCCCGCCATCAGCGCCGGAAGTCACCAAGCCCTAGTTGGCTCAACCGTTTGCGCGAAAATGGGGGACGTCAAGGCCAGAGGAGGCGCGCGCAGGGTTGACAGGAGCCGCAGGCGTTGGTATCCTTGATAACAGATGAGGTCTAGACCTCTAGACTCCACAGCGGACAGATCATCTACCTAGCCCCTTCACCATCCCATCAGGAGTGTTTGTGCCATGCCAGAGCCTGTGCGAGTTGGCATTGTCGGCTGCGGGAGCGTCATGCAACGCCCCTATATGACCCTTCTCAACCAGTTGCGCGTCCAGAGGCAGGCCGTCGCCGTCGTGGCCTGCGATGTGCGCCCCGAACGGCGCAGCCTGGCGCTCGACAAGTTTGGCTTCGAGCGTTTTACCACAGATTACCGGGAAGTGGTCAACGCCGATGACGTTGACCTGGTCCTGGTGCTCACCTCCATGCCCGAGCATGGGCCGATCACCCGCGCCGCGCTGGAGGCCGGCAAGCATGTCCTAGTCGAAAAGCCCATGGCCGTCACCCTGGAAGAGGCGGCGGAGATCGTGGCGCTCGCCAAGCAAAGCCCCGGCTACCTGGTCCCCGCGCCCCATGTCATCCTCAGCCCCACCTATCAGGCCATCTGGCGGCACATCCACCGCGGCGACATCGGCAAACCGTACCTTGCGCGCGCCCTCTACGGCTGGGCCGGCCCTAATTGGGGCCAGTGGTTCTACCGGCAGGGGGGCGGCGCGCTCTTTGACCTGGGCGTCTACAACGTGGTCAGCCTGACCGGGTTGCTCGGTCCGGCCAAGCGAGTCTCCGGCTTTGTGGGCACGGCCATCCCGGAGCGCGAGGTCGAAGGCGAGATGATGCGGGTGGAGGCCGACGACAATGCCCATGTGCTGATTGACTTCGGCGACGCCTGCTACGCCGTCGTCACCACCGGCTTCACCATCCAGCGTTACCGCACGCCGGCCATTGAAATCTATGGCAGCAAGGGCACCATCCAGATGATGGGCGACGACTGGGACCCGGAGGGCTACGAGCTGTGGCGCAATGAGGTGGGCGCCTGGCAGGTCTTTGAGGAGACTCACCCCAACTGGCCGTGGACTGATGGGCTGCGCCACCTGGTCGAGTGCATCCAAACCGGACAGCGCCCGATCATCACGCCGGAGCACGCCTTCCATGTGCTGGAGATCATGATTAAGGCCCAGGCTGCCGGTCGCGACGGCCAGGCGCGACCCATCGAGAGCACCTTTACCCCGCCCAACTTTGCCCCCGCCGAGGAGGAGTTAGCGCCCCACCTGATCCACGATAGGAGCCACTAATGGCCTACGCGCCATCGCCGCGGCCTACCTTTCCCGGACCGGCGCCCATCCCCTATGCAACGGTGACCCGCCATCTCTGGGGCGATGGCGAAGCCGGGGAAGTGGCCGATTGGATCTACGTATCGAGCGATAAGATTCACCAGCTTGTCTTCGGGCTGGGGCCGGGCGCAGCCTTTCGCCACTCCGACAGTTTCCGCACGATCTTCGCCGCCGATGAGCTGTTCTACGTCCTGAGCGGCGTCATGGCGCTCGCCAACCCGGAGACAGGCGAGGTGCTGCGCGTGCTGCCGGGCGAGGCTGTCTTCTTCCGGCGCGACACCTGGCACCATGCCATCAACTACAGCGCGGAGCCATTGCGCGTGCTGGAATACTTCGCGCCGCCGCCCTCTCAAGGCACCTCCGGCGCTTACGCCCGTACCAAGCCCAACCTGACCGAATGGCGCTATGGGCGGGATGAGCTATTGGGGCGCTGGCCGATGGAGCGGAAAGAGGCCGAGGCAAGCGCAACGCTCCATCTCATCCGCGAACCCGACCTGCTCTGGCGGCTGGAGGGGAAACGCCATCAAGTGCTGGTCGGCTTGCTGGTCGCCACCGAGCATCTGACCGTCGGCAAGATGCAGTTGCTGGCGGGCGGGCGTAGCGAGGTGGAGACCCACGGCGGCGATGAAAGCCTCTATGTACTGGAGGGAACGCTCAACGTCTACTTGCCGGAGTGCAACGGACCCCAGTGGTTTGAGCTTGGCCCGCGCGACGGCTTTTACATCCCGGCAGGCGTACCCCACCAGTACTACAGCCTGACCGGCCAGCCGGCGGCCTTTCTTTTCGGCGTCGCGCCGCGTTACCGACCGGATTAGCGGAGATGTCTGGCCTGTTACACGCCATCGGGATTGATGTAGGCGGCACCAAGATCGCGGGCGGTGTGGTTGAGCTGGCGACAGGACAGGTGCTGCTCCGCCGCTTGACGCCGACGCGCCCGCAGCGGGGCGGGCAAGCAGTCCTCGACGACGCCGTGCAGATGGCCCACGCGCTGGCCCAGGAGGCGGCCCAACAGCAGATCGCCATCGGCGGCGTAGGGGTCGGGGTCTGCGAGCTGGTCAGTCCCCAGGGGGAGATCA
>DATLZJ010000505.1:0-6763 GCA_035574055.1 Caldilineaceae bacterium | reverse complement strand
CTCCCGCTGGCGCAGTTGGCTGTTGAACACGACGCTGCGCGCTTCGCTGCCGGCGTCGCCGGCCGCGGTCGCCAGCAGCGCGCCCAGGTTGCGGCTGGCGTCGCGCAGTGAACCTCCGAGCTGCTCGGACATGCCGGCCAGCGTAGGTCGGGGGCGCGGCGCGCTTGGGGGCTGGCTGGCCGCGGGGCGGGGCAGGCCCAGCAACTCGCCGACGGACGGGCGCGGGCGAGGTCGTTGGGCATCGCGGGGCGGCCAGACATCATCGGATGTAGAGATGGGCTGGCCCGGCGCCGGCATCCAGGCGGGCCGGTGTGCGCCCATGCTCTCGGCTTGGGCCAGGACGACCTCCTCGACCCCCAGGGCGACGGCATAGCCAAAGTAACGGTCGAGAATCTCCTGGGCGGCGGCCTGGTCGCCGTAGCGGCGCAGATCGAGCAGGTAATTCTTGAAGCGCACCCACTTTTCGGCCTCCTCGTAGCCCTCGTTGGTGTAGGCGGCGCGCCCGCGACCGGCCAGCGCCAGGAGGCTGCCGCCGATCACGGCGATCAGGAGCGCGACAAAGACCGAGAGAAGGTCGAAGAGCGCCAGGGAGAGCAGCACACCGCCGAGGATGATCCAGGCGATAGCGGGTATATGGGTCCCCTGGCCGCCGGGGACGCCGATGAAGTACTGCTGCACGTCGCGGGCCAGTTGCGCATAGATTTCAGGCAGGTTGGCGCGCAACGCCGGCCCGAGGGCCGATAACCGGACCGGCCTGTCGAGCGGCACATTGGGCAAGATGACCCGGTCGAAGAGATAAGACAGGTGACGCGCGATGGGCGTCGCAACGCCGGCCGCGTCGGGCAGGCTGGCGGTCGGGCCGATGGGTTCGGCGCGGCGGCGGCGCACGGTGATTTCCCCGTCGAGATCGATCTCGATTGCGCCGACCGTCGCCAGGTGGAAGATGGCGCCTAAGATGGCCCGCTCGCTGGCCTTGCGCTCCACCAGAAAGCCAGCAATGGCCGGCGAGAGCGGCGATGGCGGCTCGCTGAGATAACCGCCAAGCTGTTCCCGCACCCGTTGGCGGCCTGTGCGGAACCACGCCACCACCGCGGCCAGTCCGGTCGCCGCCAGTACCAGCAGCCCTAAGAAGCGCCGGATCAAGAGGGCGCGCGCCTTGGCGACCGCGGCGGCATCGGCTTCTGCCATGACACGCTCAAAGTCCTGCTGCCAGGCCGGCTTGGTGGCTCCCGTCGCGCCGGCCGGCAAGGTCAGGGCGATCTCCCACCCGCCGGCGGGCAGCGGCCCGTCATAGGCCAGCAGGAGCGAGCCATCCGGTTGCACTTGCGGCTCACCCTGGCCGGGCAGACCCTCGATGCTGACATCGGCGGCCTCTACGCCGGGAGGAAGCTCGATGCGCGCCTTGGTTGAATCCACGGGCGTGTCGCCATAGTCGGGCAGGACGGGCCAGACCAGAAGCTGATTCTCCGGCGACACGCGCAGCGCGCCGATCAGGTCATACTCGATCTCCAGAAGCGTCGAGGCAGGCGCGCTGGTCGGCTCGATGGTCCACTCGATGCCGATACGACCGGCGTTCTCTTCTTGGATGACCGTCCGTTCAAGCGCCTCATCGTAGTAAATCCAGGCGGCGGGCCGTGGGGCGCGGTTGACGGCAAAGCAGCCGGTGCAAGGTTCCTGGCTCTCGCGCAGCGGGGCGCCGTTATGCCGCACGACGATATTGGTCACGTCGTCCATGTAGCGCAGGTCAATGCGCCGGAAGCCTTCGTGGAGAGTGCTTTCCAGAACCCGCAGGGGCATCGTCTCGCGCACATGCACCGTACCGTCGGATCGCAGGGTCAGGTCGGCTTGGAAATCGCCGATGGCGACGGCCAGCGATTCGCCGTCATAGGCGCGCTGCCACTCCTGCACCGCGGCGTTGAGCAGCCCGTGGGGGAAGGCGGCCTCCACCTCGAAGGCAACGCCATCGGGCAGCGGCTCTGTGGCTGTAAAGATAATCGTTTGGCCGACAGTCGCCGAGGCTGTCTCCGGGCCGGTTGCCGAATAGGTTGCCTGGTCCATCGGGATGGCCGCCGGCAGGGTCAACCGCACCACACTGGACTCAACGGGCAGGCCGCTGCGCTCGGCGTTGACCGCCTGCCAGGCCAGGAAATCTTGATCCGGGTAGAGCCAGAGTGCGCCCACTGCGTCGTACTCGATGACAAAGAGCCGGATGTCGCCTGGGCTGGTCCTGGGGTAGCTCCATTCGACAAGAATCGAGCCGCCGCCGTCATCAATGGAGGCGGGGAGCAGGCCCAGGCGCTCGGTGGCCGGATCGAGATTCTCTTCCTCCGCGATCGGCGCCAGCACGCGCACATTGGTGATGTCGCTGGTGAAACGCCTGGGGATCTCGTAAAAGGCAGAGGAGAACTGGCCGTCGAATTGGAGCTGCTGGACCATGCGCACATGGAGCAGCCCGTTGTCCTCCAACACCAGCTCGGTGTTGAAATGGCGATAGGTGATCGGCGGCGTCCCTTGCCCGTAGGATGGGGCGGGCGCGGCCAGCGACGCGCTCAGGAGCAGGAGCAGCGCCAGTAGGCGCAGACTCAGCACGCGCGAACTCAGTAAGCGCAGGCGGTGCGGACGGCAATGGCAGTGAATCGAGTGGGGCATAGGATGGGCCGTGGCTCAAGGGCCGGCGAATGGATAGATGGCCGCCATGTGCGCCTTGTCGGTTGGCGAGAGCGTGCGGTTCAGCCCGATGGCGAAGACGCCGTCGGTCAACTCTTTGGGAATAGGATACAGCATAATGGAATGGGGGTCGAATGCGCTGTGGTTTGTCTGTGTGGCGCTGTAGCGCTCGAAGACGTTGCGCTCGATCTCGTCACGGCTCCAGTAATTGGGCGGGCCGGAATAGAAGTCGTAGACCGCAGCCCGGTTCCAGGGGATAGCCGCGGCAGGGCTTTGATGCTCATGGACCAGGCCCAGGGCATGGCCGAACTCATGGAGCGCCACCGCCGCCACCTCGTCGTTGGGGGTGGCAGGCGTGAGCCAGCCAAAGTTCATGGTCGGCGCATCGGGCGGCAGCAGCGGGTCCAGGGCATCCACCCCGACGAGGGACCAAGAAGGCCCCGGCTCGAAGGCCACGCGGATGGGCGCGTCCGGGGCGTTGTCGAAGACAAGGGTGATATTGCCGTAGCGTTGCCATTCGGCGGCAAAGCGCGCGATCTTGGCGTGAAGCCGGGGGTCGCCGCCGAGAAAGCGGACATGAAGAACGCGCTGGTGGGGAGGCCAGAGCTTGGCGCGCAGCGCAGCCAACCGGACCCGCTCCCGCGTTGCGCCCGGCGTATAGGCGCGCGGCGACAACGGTCTCAGCAGTCTGTCAACACAGGTCTGGATCATGCAGGCCGCAAGTCTAGGCAGGGGGCTGGCTGTAGACGCCGATCTTGTAGTCTCCCTTGCGGCGGTTGCTAAAGTGACGGACGCGCACGGTGTAGCGACCGGGCCGCAGGTTTGCCACCAGGCGCGCGTTGAGGCGGTAGCCGCTGTCGTCGTCCATGCCCACGAAGCGGGTTTCGTCATCCGGCCCAAACAGGCTGATGACCACATCCGTGCGTCCCTCTGTCTCCACCCGATAGTCGCCCGGCTGCACCACGACAAAGGTGAAGGTATCAATCTCGCCATACTCGCCGATGGATGCCTCGGTGGCGGGCGCGTCAATGGTCAGCTCATTGGTCGGTTTGGGGGCGAAGGGATAGAGCGCCGCCACAAAGCGTTTGTCTGTCTCTGATAAAGCCTTGTTCCAGCCAACCTCGAAGTCGCCGATGGTGAACTCGTTGGGGATGGGGTAGAGCATAATGGACTGGGGGTCGAACTCGGAGAATTGGGTGATGTCGGCGCTGTAGCGGGTGAAGAGATTGATGTCCACCTGCTCGCGCGTCCAGAAATTGGGCGGTCCCTGGTAATAGTCGTAGACGGCCTCCTTGTCCCAGGGGATATCGGTGGCCGGGTTCTGATGCTCGTGGATGCAGCCAATGGCATGGCCGAACTCATGGGTGACGACGCGCGAATATTCATCATTGGGGGTGGAGCGAGTCAACCAGCCGAAGTTCATGGTGGGCTGAGTTCGGGGGATGACCAGGGCATCGGTGCCCAGATAGGACCACGAGCCTTGCTCCTGAAAGGAGATGCGAATCTCGGCGTTGGGGTCGTCGTCGAAGACGAACTGGATATTGGCGTACTGGCTCCAGACCTGCGCAAAGGGGGGCACGCGCTCCTGCACTTGCGGGTCGCCGTCGAGAAAGCGGACATGCAGCGTGCGCCCCGGCCTCCAGAGCTTGCCGGTAATGGCGGCTAAAAAGACCTGAGGCACATCAGGCATCACGCCCGGCGGCAGCATTCGCCGGTTGATGGCGGGCGCATTGTTGGGGTTTTCCTCGATGGAGTGGTGCATTGCCTCCAGCAGCAAATCATCGGGGATCGAACGGTCAATACAGGCCCGGATCACAGCATTTGACATGGCGCACACTCCTCTCGTGGGTGGACCTATTGAGCGGTGTTTCTATGGGTGTTCGTTGGTGAACCTATGGTTGTTGAGCCGGCTTTGTTGGATGCGTTTGTGCCTGGTCAGCTATCGGCGCCTCGGCGTGTGATGCCACTGCGAAGCGAGGGTACCTATGGGCGGGTTCCAGCGTCTTCAGGACTAGAAGGACGAAATATTGTGATTATATCGGCGGCATAAATGCAATGTCAATTTCCGAAATAGCCACCGGCGGGCGACAGGCTTGGGGGCAGCAACGATTCTAGGGTACAATGAGCCTCTGTGACTGTCGGATACGACTTGACGTAAAGGATGCTTTATGAGCGGAATCTTGTTGCCGGGCCAGGACCGAACGCCGAAGAGTGAGGGCAAGATCGAACTGCCCAAGGGATTTACAACGCCGAAAAAGGAGGCGACTGCCGAGCCGGCCGAGGCGCAAGCGCCGAGTGCGCCGCCGGATTCTGCTGCACCACCTAAGGCTGCCCAACGCCCTCGTGGCCGGCAAGCGGCCGATCTGCTGTTCCCGCCGCGCGCGGCGCAAATTCGCTGCCCCAACTGTGGAACACCCTATGTGGCGCCGGTCTTTACCATCATTGACCTGGGCGCAAATCCGGAGCTGCGCGGCGCGCTGTTGGGCGGGCAGATCAACATGGGCATCTGCCCAAACTGTGGCGCAGGCGGGCCGCTGGGGGCGCCGCTCATGGTCCATGACCCGGAGCACCAGTTTCTGGGCGTCTATGTGCCCCTGGAGAGCGGGCGCGATGACCTGCAACGCCAAAAGGCCATCGGCGACCTGACGCAGGCGCTCATGCGTAAAATTCCCTCGGACGCCCGCCGAGGCTATATGCTCCAGCCGCGGCAGTTCGTGGACTGGCAGCGCTTTATGGAGACGCTGTGGGAGTTTGAGGGCGTTACGCCGGAGATGTTGCGCCGCCAGCGCGAACAGACGGCGCTCCTCCAAAGTCTGGTGAGCCTCGCCAATGACGAGAAGGCCCTGGAGATCGCGTTGCAGCGCAACGCCGGCCTGATTGACCGAGACTTCTTTAACTTGCTCGACCAACTGCTCCTGATGGCGCGCAGCCAGGGACAGACCAACGAGCTTCAGCCCTTCCTCAGGCTGCGCGACCAGCTCCTGGAGAAGACGCCGGCTGGGCAGGCAGTAAAACAACAGCAGGAGAAGATCCGGGGGCTGTTGAGGGAAATTACCCCGAACACCAGCCGGGAGCAACTGCTGGACCTGGTGGTCGGCGCCTGGCGCGAGCCGGACGGGCAACAGCTCGTCGGCGCTTTGGCCGTGGCCGCCGGCGGTTTGTTGTTGGATTATCAATTCCTGCTTGCGCTTTCGGAGCGGATCGGCGCCACCCAGTCGCCTGAAGAGCGGAGCAAGCTGGAAGAACTGCGCAGCTTCCTGCTGCAAATGCAGCAGCAGATGGCGGCCCGCCAGCGCGAAACGCAGGAGGCTATGGCCCAGCAGGCGCAGATGTTGCTCCAGGAGGTTCTCCAGTCCACGGACCCGGCTGCGGTCTTGCGGGAACATGCCGAGGCGATTGATGAGACCTTCTTGGGGTTGCTTGCCGCCAACGCCGAGCAGGCCGAGCGCAATAAGGCGACGGCTGCCGCTCGCCGCTTGCGCAAGATTTATGATCAGGCGCTAGAGGTCTTGCAGGAGAACCTGCCGCCGGACCTGCGCCTGCTCAACCAGTTATTGAGCGCGCCCGATGAAGCCGCGGCCCGCCAACTGATCAAGGAGAACCGGGCGCAGCTCACCGATGAGTTTGTCAATTCGCTCAAAGAACTGGAACAGGAAATGCGCCAGGATGGACGCGCCGAGATGGCCGACCGGATCAAGAACCTGCGCGGGCAGATCACGCTCATGCGCTAGCTCTGGGCCACGCAACGGGCCGACGACGCAAAGCGTTAACAACTGGTGACGCATCGGGTGAACTCTACACGAACACAGCCGGTTGGGGTGGAACCCCTCAATCCGTCCCTATGAGCAACAGCAGCCAAGCTAAAGCGCCAGAGCGCGGTCTCGCTGCCGAGGTGATCACCATCGGCACAGAAATTCTATTGGGCGACATCGTAGATACCAATGCCGCGTGGATCGCCCAGCAGCTTCGGGAAGTGGGCATCAATCTCTACTACAAGACTACGGTTGGCGATAACGAGGCGCGGGCGCGAGCGGTCATTGAGCTAGGCCTGAGTCGCAGTGATATCCTTATTGTCACCGGCGGGCTGGGGCCTACC